>JANNSM010000040.1:0-3511 GCA_031402635.1 Bacteroidota bacterium
CCGAGGTCCTGCATGTTCACGATTGGCACACCGGCCTGGTCCCGATGCTGGTTTCGCATCAGGTTTGCACGGATGCCTGGTCGCAGCCGCCGCGGCTTTGTCTGACGATCCATAATCTGGCACATTTCTTTAAGCCCGTGAATATACCAAAATGGGCTAACTTTGAAGGGAACTATTTTCTGTTGTGCTTGTTATTTGCTTGTATTCCAGGGATTTGGCTTTGTAAGTAATTGTTAGTTCCAAACCTGAAGACTTTGAAGAAAACCCACATTATTCTGTTGTTTTTACTGGCCGGGGGCTTCGTGGCTCTGGCATCGATGTTGTCGCGATCCGCTGAGCTGGCGGGTTTTGATCAGGCCGTAGCCAAACCGAATCATATGATTCGCGTCAGCGGTACCCTGATCACAGAAAAACCGGTGGAGTACGATCCTGAAAAAGACCCCAACAGTTTTCGCTTTTGGATGAAAGACAAATCGGGGCGCGAAGCCAAGGTCGTTTGCTATGACGATATGCCCTACGATTTTGAGAAAAGCGAAGAAGTGGTGCTGACCGGACAGATGAAAGCCGATGTTTTTTATGCAACGGATCTGCTGGTCAAATGCCCTTCCAAATACGTTGAAGAAGAAATCAGCAAAGGCACAACCAATGCCTCCTCTTCTGAATCCTACTGAATGCTTCCTACTTCCGTTGAATCCCTTTTCCGCTGATGGAAGCGATGTTACCCGAAGCCCAGGCTGTTAATCTGTTTTTTGGCCAGATTGGCCATTTTTTTGTGATTCTTGCCTGGGTTGCCGCAGCCATTGCAGCCTGGTCCTTCTGGCGAAGTGGCGAAGATCGTGACACGTCCTGGTTGCGGATCGGCCGTCAGGCATTCGTTGTTCACTCCATTGCGGTGTTGGGCGTTGTGGCAACGCTTTTCGCCATGATTTTCGGGCACCATTTTGAGTACCAGTACGTCTGGGCGCATTCGTCAACGGACCTTCCCCTCAAGTATATTCTAAGCTGTTTTTGGGAAGGGCAGGAAGGCAGCTTTCTCTTGTGGGCCTTCTGGCATGCCGTACTCGGTTTGGTGATCATCGTCTCCAGGCATTCCTGGCAGGGAAGGATTCTCTCCGTCATCGGACTGTTGCAGGTTTTTCTCCTGAGTTTTCTTGCCGGGATTTATGTCTTTGGCATGAAAATCGGAACCAGCCCGTTCCTCTTGCTAAAGGATGTCCTGACCGAAGATCCCGTCTTTCTTTTTGAAGACTATATGCGCTTTATCCAAGACGGCACCGGATTGAACGCACTGCTGCAGAACTACTGGATGGTGATTCACCCGCCGGTTCTTTTCCTCGGATTTGCCTCGGCGGCTATTCCCTTCGCGTTTGCCTGTTCCGGTTTGCGTTTCGGCGATTACCGGCAATGGGTGAAACAGGCGTTGCCCTGGATATTTTTTTCGGTGCTGGTGCTCGGTGCAGGTATTCTGATGGGCGGACGGTGGGCTTACGAGTCCCTCAGTTTTGGAGGGTTCTGGGCCTGGGATCCGGTCGAAAACGCCTCACTTGTGCCCTGGCTGGTGATGATTGGGGGAGCCCATGCCATGGTCTCTTTCAAAGCGACGGGACGTGCCCTTCGGACTGCTTTTGTGCTGATCCTGACGTCTTATGCCCTGATCCTGCTGAGTACCTTTCTGACGCGCAGTGGAATTCTGGGTGAAACTTCGGTGCATTCTTTTGTCAGTGCCGGGCTAAGCAACCATCTGCTGGTCTTTATGATTTTTATGGTTGGAACGTCTACCTGGTTGCTTTTCCGGCATTGGCGCAGAATTCCGGCAAAGCCAAAAGAAGAAGCCACCAATTCGCGTGAATTCTGGATGTTCCTCGGCTCGCTCGTGCTGACTTTTGCCGCCCTTCAGATCATTGTTGTCACGTCGGTACCAGCGATCAACGGGCTTTTTAGCTGGATAAAAAGTTGGACCGGGCTCGGACTTCCAACCAATATCCCTACCCCGGCTAATCCCGAGGCGTATTACAATTCTATCCAGATCTGGGTAGCCATTGGCCTGGGGCTGATGATGGGCATCGGTCAGTTTCTTCGATACCACCACAGCGACATGCCCCGGTTTCGTCGCCAGATTGCCGTTGCTGCCGTGCTGGCTGCCGTCATGAGTGTGCTCAGCGCCTGGTCGGTGCATTTTGACCTGTTGGTTCAAACCAACCTCCGCGCTTTTGGGAACCGTACGATCAGCGTGCCCAACAGTGAATTGCTGCTGCTTTTTGCCGGGTGGTTTGCGGTAGTGGCTAACCTTCAGTACCTCTTTACATCACTCCACGGCCGGGTAAAACTGTCGGGGTCCTCGCTGGCTCATGCCGGTTTCGGACTTATGCTGGTTGGAATTCTGATCTCCGGTGCACGGCAACAGGTCATTTCCAAAAACAGCCTGGGCATTGATTATGGCGAAGCGTTTGACCTGCAGTTCAAGCAGGAAAATATTTTGCTTTACCAAGGCATGCCTCAGCGTATGGGGGGCTACCAGGTCACTTACCTGAGCGATACCACAAGCGGTGACGCAACCTATTACTCCGTGCAATACGAGGTGCTCGATGAAGATGGACTGGTCAAGGAGACCTTTGTGCTGGAGCCTTACCTGCTGCGCGATAAAAAAACCCGGCAACTATCGCCCAACCCGGCCACCAGGCACTACCTGGCCAAGGATGTCTTTACCCACGTCAGCGCGGTTCCCAATACCGAACAGCAACGGGAGGAAGGCCCGAAGATCAATACGCACCAGGTTGAAATAGGAGACACGGTCTATTTCGGTGCAGGTTTTGTGAGGGTCGAAAGTGTGGTTTCCCTGCCCCAGGTTGCCGATACCATTCGTGCGGGGCTGCGCCTTTTTGTGGAATCCGACGCGGGAACAACCGAGGTGATTCCGGAACTCCGCATTGCGGGCGGGCGGCTGATCAGTCCTCCACTTGCGGTACCCGGAGTACCGTTGCAGTTGCTTTTTCGAAATGTAACTCCGGAAACCGGTCAGTTTGAACTGGCCACCGTGGAGCCGCGCTCCGCGAATGACTGGATTATTCTCAAGGCTATTGTGTTTCCGCAGATTCGCCTGGTCTGGCTTGGCTCCATCATTATGTTTTTGGGAATCACCATCAGCATTATACGCCGCAGAGCATTGAACGCCCGTTCAAGTCATGTTTTATGAACCCGACGGACGCTGACGGAGATTTGCCTGACCGAAGCCGGTTGTCTCGATCGGCGGAAACTGCGGTGATTGTCGGAGCGGGCCGTCTGGCCTCCTGCCTGGTGCCGGCGCTTCACGCCGCAGGGCTGAACATCAGCCAGGTTTACAGTCCCGACCCCGCACAAGCTGCCCGCCTGGCCGGGGCTGTCGGGGCCGCAGCGGCCTCCGGTATTAACGACCTGCAAACCGATGCCGATTTCTACCTGCTCACCGTGCCTGATGATGCTATAGCCGGGGTTTCTTCGGAGCTGGGCAGATTGGGTATTAGCGGAATGTTGG
>JANNSM010000041.1:0-4142 GCA_031402635.1 Bacteroidota bacterium
GCAAACGATAAGGTGTTCATGACATCCTTTTTGTTAGACTGGAATCCATTCCGGCAAGAAGATTGACCGCAGCTTCGCAGTCGCTGTTCAGCGAACCACTGCCGCCCGGTGCGTAAAGGGCCATTTCGGCCCGGTCCAACAACGCCACCAGCTCGTCAATCATGGCGGCTTCGAGTTGATTTTCGGCCAGGATGCGCCGGATTTCCTCGCGGTTCAGTTCGCTTTGGGCAATCCCGAATTTGTCGCTCAGGTACCCCCACACCGCCCGGACGAGTTCGTCGTAAAATGTTTTACGGTCGCCTTTAACGGCGAGTTCTTTGGCATGACGAAGGCGTTTTTCCGCCGCTTTTCTGGCCCGGCGGTTGCGCTGTCCCCGCAAGTCTGCCCGCCGCTCTCTGTTTTTTCGGGCCAATAAAAAAAGCGGAACAGCCATGAACAGTGGGCCTGCCAACCCGACATAAAAGAGCGCGCTGCCGAAAAATGGCTGCACGGACGAGATGAATGCCGGAGTATCCGTGACGAGGTAGCGGATATCCTGACCCAGTTTTTCGACCTCTTCTTTAGTCAGGCCTGCCGTATTTGCACCGAGAGCTGCCGTTCCCGTTCCCTGCCCGACACGAATGACCACCGGGTCATTGCCCAGGCTCACATAGCGCTCCGCCTTTGGATCAAAGTAGGAAAATGAAAACGGATTTAGGGTGAATTCACCGGGCTTTCCGGGAATGAGCAGGTACTCATAAGTCTTGCTTTGTGCGCCTGCCGTGACCTTGGGGTCATAGGACTCAAAACCCGGCGGCAGATCCAGCTTCGGGTCGCCGATCAATTTGAGATTGCCCTGACCGGAAACACTGATGCGCAGAGTCAGGGGTTCGCCGGTCACGGTCTCCGTTGAACTCAGGTCGGTTTTCAGGTCAAAATTGCCGACCGCACCGTTGAAATTTTCCGGCATTCCTTCAGTGGGCAGTTCCCGGACATTCACCCGTACGGCCGGGCTTTTCAACTTGACGGACTCGCGCCGCACTTCCATGCGATTGCCCCAGAAATCGCGGATCTTGCGACCGGTGGGAACGCTGGCAACCACCGTCATTTGAAACGGTTCAATGCGAAATTCCCCGCTGCGCAGCGGGTACAACTCCGTGCGGTAGAGGTCAAGCGTGTAAAAATCCTGGCCGTTGATTTTTTCCGCTTTGATCCGGACCTGCTGATCCTGGTTCAGCATATTGGACGAAAATCCGTCAATGGTTGGCGCAACCTGCTCTTCAATGCCAAGCAATTCGTACTTTGAATAAAGCTTGTAGGTCAGGATAAACTCTTCGCCTTTGTAGGGATTGAGCTTGGAAATGCTCGCGTCAATGAAAATGTTATCCGTTTGGGCAATATCCGGTGGCGCGTCGGCGGCCAGTACGTTGATGTTCAGGCTTTTTGACCGGTAGGTATTGTTGTCAAACCGCACATCGGCAGCCCCGATGGTGAAGCTGCCCGTTTTGAGCGGTTTGAGAATGTAAGCGTATTGAAAAACGGTGATGGATCCTGAAAAATCGAGATCCATGCCTCCGGTTCTTCCCTGGCGCAGGATTTCAAAATTCTGACCCAGATCAGGAGCCTGAATATCAAACTTGGGATTCATCAGGCTGATGTTATTGCCCTTGTACTTCAGCTTGTAGGTGATCGTGACCTGCTCGGTGATCAGCGGGCTGGTATTGCTCAGCTCCACATCCACGAAATATTTTTCGCTTTGCGCGAACGCGGACGTACAGACCACCAGGGTCAATAATATAAACCATCCTATGTTGAGATAGCGCTGCACGATTACCAGTCTTTTTCTGTTTCTACCCGGACGCCTCTTACTTTTTGAGCGTTGACTTTTTTCTGTACGTCTTTTTCGTCCTGCTCAAGCGCTTCCAGAACGCGTTCTAATTCTTCGGGACTCATGTTTCGCATTTTCTCCCCGTCCTGCTGGTCCTGTTTTTCCTGATTCTGGTTCTGCGGTTCCTGCTTCGGCTGCCCTTCGTCCTGCTGCTGATCCTGTTTTTGCTGCTGATCCTGATTCTGCTGTTGCTGGTCCTGTTGTTGTTGATCCTGCTTTTGCTGTTCCTGATTCTGTTGCTGCTGTTCCTGTTGTTGTTGAAGCATTTTTTGCGACAGCGAAAGATTGTGTTTGGCGTCTTCGTCGCCGGGCTTCAACCGCAGGCTTTGTTTATAAGACGAAATTGCTTTGTTGTAGTCAGCGGCTTCGTACCAGGCATTACCCTGGTTGTAATACGCCTCGGCGCGGGTTGCAGCGGGAAGATCGGTCCGGGATCCTACTTCGCCAAAGCGGGCGGCGGCCTCTTCGAACCTTTTCTGCTGATACGTGCTGTTGCCGAGGTTGAAAGCGCCCTCCGCCATGGACTGATCCGCTTCAAGCGCTTTGCGAAAGTAAATCTCCGCTTCGCTAAACTGGTTTTCGTCATACAGGCGGTTGCCTTCGTAGGCCATTTCCCGGGCTTTGCGGGGCGATGCAGCCGAAGTGCCTTGCGGTGAAGAAACGCCGGCACCGGTTGATGCCGGTTTATTGGTCTGTGCAGCGACCGAAAAAGACAGGCCGGTCAACAGAAAAATGGGAAGCAAAATTTTCATGATCCCAGGAAGTTGAATTTTTTCCACCATCCTGCGGCGCGATCGGTCAGCAGGAATTCCAGCAAAAGGAAACCGAGGGCAATGGCCAGAAAAACGGGAAAGTGTTTCCGGTAATCGGTGAACTCGTAAGACTCGCCGGTTTCCTTGTCAAGCTTGTCCAGCGATGCAGCAATGTCTTTGATCGCCTGACTGCCTCCGGAAATATGGTAATATTCGCCGTTTCCGGCAACCGCGATCTGCCGGAGCATTTCTTCGTTGAGTTTGGTCAGCACGATGTTGCCGTCCTGGTCCTTTTTATAGTCTGTGATTCCCGATCGGGAGGTGATCGGGATGGGAGCGCCCTTGGGTGTTCCTGCGCCAACCGTATAAACGGTAATCCCGTTTTCCGCGGCTTTGGCAGCGGCTTCCACGGCTTCGCCCTCGTTGTTTTCCCCATCCGTGATAATAATCAGCGCCCGGCTTTTAGTTTTTCCGGCCGGTCCCTGTCCTTCCTCAAATGCTTCAATCGTCAGGTTGATGGCCTCGCCGATAGCCGTACCCTGCCGGGGAATTACTTCCGTGTCCAGAATATTGAGGTACATCAGGGCGGCGCGGCTGTCAACGGTAAGCGGCATCTGAAGGTAGGCGTTGCCGGCAAACACCACCAGTCCCACCTTGTCATTTCGCAATTCCCGAAGCAATTGCGAGATAAAAAATTTGGAGCGATCCAGACGGTTGGGGCGGATGTCTTCGGCCAGCATACTCCGGGACAGGTCAACAGCCAACATAATGTCGGCGCCTTCGCGTTTCACCATTTCCTTTTTTGAACCCATTCGCAAATTAGCCAGCGCCAGAACAATGGCAGCTAAAGCCAGCAACTGCAAGACAAAACGCAACGCTTTTCGACCTTTTGCGCGCGCCGGCATCAGCGGACCGGTAAGCGCGGAATCCCCAAAACGGAGCAAGGCTTTGCGACGCCAAAGCCCGGCGTAGATAGATAGCACAGCCAGCGGGATCAGCCCGAAGAGCAGATACAACCAGCGATCGTGTTCAAAATCGAGCATCTCAGGTAGCGGTTCGAAAAATGGTTTGGGCCAGAATAATTTCGATCAACAACAAAAGCGCTGCCAACCAGGCAAACGGGTAAAACTTTTCCTGATAGCGCTGCGAAACGTTGACATCAATTTTCTCTTTTTCCAATTGATCAATCTGCGCGTAGATTTCCCGCAATTTGTCATTGCCCGTGGCCCGGAAATACTGCCCGCCAGTCAATTGCGCGATTTGGGTCATGGTTTCTTCGTCCAGTGAATTCTCCGGATCCAGTTCGAAAATTTTCTGTCCCCGTTTATCCAGCACGGGAATATTGCCGGAGGAACGCGAGCCGATTCCAATGGTATAAATCCGCACACCCAGATCGCTGGCGGCACGGGCTGCATCCAGCGGGGCGAACTCACCGGCGGTTTGAACGCCGTCCGTGAGCAGGATGATGACTTTGCTCTGCAGCGCGGTGGAGTCAATCAACCGGTTGACCGACAGCCACAACC
>JANNSM010000042.1:0-3949 GCA_031402635.1 Bacteroidota bacterium
GAGGCGCAAACCGCGCTCGACGCCCGCGACGCTGACCGCGGTGGCGAGGGCATCGCTGGTCGTGCCGTCTCTGGCAATGATCGTCACGCCCAGGCGATTGGTAAGGCCGAGGCCTGTGTGTGGATCGACGATGTGGGAGTAACGGACGCCGCCCAATTCGACGAACTGCTCCCAGGCCGCCGACTCGGGCGAAAGGCCTGCCAGGTCAAGTTCTACCTGGGCCAGAATATCCAGCAGCGAATTGATTCGCGCTTCCAACCCGAAAAATTTGTTGATGACCACCACTTTCTTTTGTTCCAGAACGCAATACCCGGAGGTAAAATTCCCCCGTTCAAAACGCACAAGGTATCCGGCTTCTTTAAACAAGCTCTCCAGCTTTTTGAGGGCCGCGGGTGTATATTTGAACGTCATCATGGCTAAGTGTCAAATATAGCGAACGCCCTTCATGTTGCCACGATAACCTTTCCACCGGATGTTGACTAACACCTTACCCCGGCCACGACGCATTGCACACCTGGTCCTGTTACTGATACCGTTCCTCGCTTGCTCCTTGCTGCAGGCACAAAATGAAGAACCGGAGAGGCGTTTTCGCGGTTTCCCGATCATCGGAATGAATGCCAGTCAGGTTGACGGTGATAACCTGGCCGGCTTCCACAAACCCGGGCTGCAGGCTGGTGCCGGCGTGTTTGTGATGCTTGATCAGAAGTCCCGGTTAAGCCTGAGCATGGAAATCCTTTTCAACCAGAAAGGCAGCCGGACCAGACCGGGGTATTTCCCTATTGACAAACTGGTGCTCAATTATATAGACCTCCCCGTTCAGTTCAGTTACCACGACAAAGACCGCATGATTTTCAGCGGGGGATTCAGCTTCGGAAACCTGTTCGGAGTAAAACGGATTCTTGACGGTATTGAGCAGCAGAACAGCGACACCCTTTTCGAACCCAGAGAATTTGGCTACCTGGTTACTGCAACCTTTCTGGTTCAGAAAAAAATTGGCATCGGACTGCGTTATTCCGGATCGCTGGTGTCTTTTGGCGATTCTAACAACCCCCAGGTTGGCGGGTTAACCAATCGGGCGGTTACCTTTCGGGGCAGCTACATTTTTTAACGGCAACTATTAAAAGGGCCGCTTTTTTAACGACAACTTTAGCGTTTACCCAAACAACTCCGGCTGACCGCCAGGGGGCGTGCGCCCGATGTGCCGGTAGGCCAGTTCCGTTGCCTCCCGCCCTCGCGGTGTGCGTTTCAGGTACCCTTCCTGAATGAGATAAGGTTCGTAAACTTCCTCAATGGTGCCGGCCTCTTCTCCGACCGCTGTGGCAATCGTGGTAATACCGACAGGACCACCGCCGAACTTGTCAATGATGGCTTCCAAAATCCGGTTATCCATTTCGTCCAGCCCGTGTTCATCAACGTTGAGGGCGGCAAGCCCAAATCGGGCAATTTCCCCGTCAATCACACCACTGCCTTTGACCTGGGCAAAGTCACGGACCCTCCGCAACAGGTTGTTGCAGATCCGCGGAGTTCCCCGGCTGCGCCGCGCAATTTCGCGGGCTCCTTCTCCCGTAATTTCCGCCTGTAAAATTCCCGCGGAGCGCCGGGCTATCCCTTCTAAAACATCGGCCGGATAGTACGCTATCCGCGAGGTGATACCAAAGCGCGATCGCAGGGGCGATGATAACATTCCCGAGCGCGTTGTGGCTCCAACCAGCGTAAACGGGTGAAGTTTGAGCTGCACGGAGCGGGCGTTTGGGCCGCTTTCAATCAGGATATCAATCTTAAAATCCTCCATGGCCTGGTAGAGGTACTCTTCTACCACGGTACTCAACCGGTGTATCTCATCAATAAATAATACATCCCGGGGCTCAAGCCCGGTCAGCAGACCTGCCAGGTCACCGGGTTTCTCTAAAACTGGTCCGGAAGTAACCCGGATATTAACCCCCAGCTCATTGGCAACAATATAGGCCAGCGTGGTCTTGCCAAGGCCCGGAGGACCGTGCAGCAGCAAATGATCGAGCGCTTCTTCCCGTTGTCGGGCTGCGGAAATGAAAACCTGCAGGTTCTCCACCAGACCGGACTGTCCGGAAAAATCATCAAAAAGCCTTGGGCGCAGGGCTTTTTCTACCTCCTGTTCGGCAGGCGAAAAGCCTTCATCCAGAGGATTGAGGTTTGGGTTTAGCATGGATGGGTGGAAACGCGGCGGAACAAATACCCGGCAGTGATGACACGGTTCAGGTACCCACAAAGCTACTGCAGGTGCCTGACCGGGTATGGGTTCGCGGTTGGATTAATCCCGGGAAGGGCAGTTCAAACGAGTCCCCGTGCAAGTTTTTTTGTCATTGCATGGTCAGAAATGACCACACACCCGTTAATTTAAAAGGAATTCCCCGTCCAAAAACATGGTTTGAAACAAAAAAACACCCCTCTGACAACGGTCTCCGGGAGCGTCGGGCAATCCATAACCGGGAAGTTCACCATTGCCGGCATCGCTTTTTCGCTGTTTTTGAATCTTAATAATTGTAATTATGGGAGTATGCAAGCGGTTGGGAGGGCTGATGGAACCGCGTATTTTAGATTTGTTGTTTTTGGTTTAAGGTTAGTTCATATCTGATCTCCACCTTTTTTTATTGCCTCCACCACAGTAGATTGCCTGGACAGCGCGGAATCAGTATGGTTCCGCGTTGTCTTTTTGGGCAAATACCCATTCGTGATACTCCGGATCCGGCAAGCCCATTTCGCTCGGGAAAACGTATTTTTACGCGGTGACAAATTCACTCCTGATCGCTTGTCAGGGGGGCTTTTATTACTTTTCAAGTTTTAGCACCAAACGTCCATGAGCGCGCAAAGCATTACCATCAAAGACGGCGTACTGCAGGTTCCCCAGCAACCGGTAATCCCATTTATTGAAGGCGACGGTATCGGACCGGATATCTGGGCCGCATCCGTCCGCGTTTTTGATGCGGCCGTTAAAAAGGCTTACGGTGATTCGCGCAGCGTAATCTGGAAAGAGGTTTTAGCCGGAGAAAAGGCGTTCAACGCCACCGGCGAGTGGTTGCCCCAGGCTACCCTGGATGCCATTGACGAATATCTGGTAGCCATCAAAGGTCCCCTGACCACCCCGGTTGGCGGAGGCATTCGCTCGCTGAATGTGGCCTTGCGGCAAAAGCTGGACCTCTATGCCTGTCTTCGTCCGGTTCGATGGTTTCACGGCGTCCCTTCGCCGGTTAAACATCCGGAGTTTGTGGACATGGTCATCTTCCGTGAAAATACGGAAGACATCTACGCGGGTATTGAATGGATGGCCGGCACTGACGAGGTTAAAAAAGTGATCAAATTTCTTCAGGAGGAAATGGGCGTCAGCAAGATCCGTTTCCCGGAAAGCTCCAGTATAGGCATCAAGCCGGTCTCGGTTGATGGTACCGAGCGCCTTGTTCGGGCGGCTCTTCAGTACGCTGTTGACCATAAGCGCAAGTCCCTAACGCTCGTTCACAAGGGCAATATCATGAAGTTTACGGAAGGAGCTTTCAAGAACTGGGGTTACGCCCTGGCCGAGCGCGAGTTCGGAGACAAAACCTTCACGTGGGTGCAGTATGACCGCATTAGCGAGCAGCAGGGAGCTGATGCTGCCAACGCCGCTCAGAAACAGGCTGAAAAAGACGGAAAGATTATAGTCAAAGACTCGATTGCAGACGCTTTTCTCCAGCAAATCCAGTTGCGTCCCCAGGAATACGATGTGATCGCTACGCTCAACCTCAACGGTGACTATATCTCCGATGCGCTGGCAGCTATGGTCGGGGGAATCGGTATCGCTCCAGGAGCTAACATCAATTACATTACCGGTCACGCCATCTTTGAAGCCACCCATGGCACGGCGCCTAAGTACGCCAATCTTGACAAAGTGAACCCTTCGTCCGTGATCTTGTCCGGAGCCATGATGTTTGAACACCTG
>JANNSM010000043.1:0-2634 GCA_031402635.1 Bacteroidota bacterium
CAATGCAAGCGAACAGCGGCCGACGGACCACTGGGTGGGGCGCTGCGCCAATTTCTGAATCGAATGCCCACTTTTACTGAAAACACCGCTTGCGTCGGTGCCGATCGCTCCGATCTTGCCAATTGACCATGCCCGCGTCCGAAGTTTCATCCCGCCGCCCTTCCTTCGTCCAACGCGTTACCGGCGCGATGGTTCAGTGGATCGACTCGGATCACTGTCCGGGTGGAGCCGAAAAGATGCGGAACGAGCCCGATCGGGTGGACTGGATCCGGGTACTCCCGTTCGTCTTTCTGCACGCTGGCTGCTTGGGCGTGATCTGGGTCGGCTGGAGCCCCGTGGCTCTCTGGACGGCCGTCGCGCTTTACTTCATCCGGATGTTCGCCGTCACCGGCATTCATCACCGTTACTTTTCCCACAAAACCTACAGCACGTCACGTTTCGGTCAGTTTCTCCTCGCCGTATTCGCCGGCACTACCGTTCAGCGGGGTTCACTTTGGTGGGCCTATCATCACCGGCACCATCATCAGCATTCGGACGGACCGGAAGACGCGCATTCTCCTCACGTTCATGGGTTTCTTTGGTCTCACATCGGTTGGATCACTAGCCGGCGCAATTTTCCGACCGACTATACGAAGATCAAGGATCTGGCCAAGTTTCCGGAATTGGTCTGGCTGAACCGCTTCGATCTGGTGGTGCCGATTCTGTTCGGCTTCCTGACCTACTTCGTCGGCTTCGGCCTCGAACGTTTTGCCCCGGGTCTCGGGACCAATGGTCCGCAAATGCTCGTCTGGGCCTTCTTCATCAGCACGACGGTTCTCTTTCACGGCACCGCCTGCATCAATTCCATGGCTCACCTGATGGGGCGCCGACGCTTCAAAACCGACGACGACTCGCGCAACAGTTTTATCCTGACAATCATCACGTTGGGCGAAGGCTGGCATAACAATCACCATTATTATGAAACTGCATCACGTCAGGGTTTTTTCTGGTGGGAAATCGATATCACCTATTACATACTTCGTATGTTGGCCGCTGTTGGTTTAATTTGGGATTTGAAAGAGGTTCCTAAACATATTTTGCACTCCAAGAATAAGAAAGACGCAGCAGAGTTGAGAAAGAAATACGAGGCGCAATCTCCTCGCGGATCTGTTTCTAAGAACGAAAAAGTAGCGGCAAAGGAAAATGTATCAGCAGAATGACGTTATTTTTTTAGAAAGTGCCATCAAGCTTTTTCAGTACTACAAAAAGTTGGGCGAAGGCGCGATCGCGCAACTCACTGACGAATAAGTATTGCGCAAACCCAATGAAGCGAGCAACAGCATTGCCTTAATTGTTCATCATCTCAGCGGGAACATGCTTTCACGCTGGACGGATTTTTTGACCAACGATGGTGAAAAATCCTGGCGCAACCGCGAAGCGGAGTTTGATGATGCCTATCCGGATAAGTCATCGATGATGGAAGCCTGGGAAAAAGGATGGGCTTGTGTTTTTATCGCACTGGAAAGTGTGAGACCGGAAGATCTTTCCAAAATTATTTACATTCGCAACGAAGGCCATTCTGTTCTCGAAGCGATCCAACGACAACTGGCGCATTATCCACGTCATATAGGCCAAATACTTTATCAGGCAAAAGCAATCAAGGGCAGTGATTTCAAATCACTTTCTATTCCTAAAGGCAACTCTGAAAATTTTAACAAAGAGAAATTTGATCAAGAGAAAACTCGTAGACATTTTACGGATGAATTGAAATAATGGAAGCGGAAATTATCTTTGAATCAGTCATCACTTGTCCTGCTTGTGGTCAGCAAAAGAAGGAGCAGATGCCTTTGGACGCTTGTCAATATTTCTACGAATGCGAGAATTGTAAATCTATTCTTAAACCAATTCCGGGTGATTGCTGTGTGTTTTGTTCCTATGGGTCTGCTAAGTGTCCTCCCATTCAACTGAAAAAAGACTGTTGCTCTTAAGTCCTTCTATAAAGAATTCGGTTTTATTTACCCAAATCAAATGTCCAATAACATCCCTGTGGACGTAATCCATAATAACGAGTAGCGATTTGGACTAAATTTGTACCGTAACTTCTGACCGTTGAGTTCATTTATTGATCAACTTTTGCTCATTCTCACATACGCTGGCATTGCTTTGGGGCCTTTCGTTGTGCTGCTTCTGAACAGTAAACGCGGTGCGAAAAGCCGGGCGAGAGTCTTTCTTTCTGTTTTAATCATTTCTCTTTCATTCAGCATCGCCCATATCTTCTTTGCAGAAGCAGTTCTGGATCATCTATCGGCAGAAGTATATTCCCTTGGCGATCCCACCTTTTTGCTCATCGCGCCCCTGCTTTGGTTTTATATCAAGGAACTGACAGGTGAACGAATAGTACTGTCGGCTAAAGTAGTCCTACATTTTTTACCTTTTCTGGTGCTTATTTTCTCTTCACTGACCTTGCGATCGACCGATCCTGAATACTCTTTAGTGCAGTTTCTGAATCATCATAAGCTCGTTAAAATTGGTTTCTGGATTTTGGTTGTCGTGCAATTTTCGTGGTATCAATTGGTGATCAGAGACAAATGGGTGCGCTATCAGACTTTTATTCAACAAGAAGTTTCGAACAAAGAAGGTGTGGACATTTCCTGG
>JANNSM010000044.1:0-4688 GCA_031402635.1 Bacteroidota bacterium
CTCGCGGCTGACGATGTCCACACCGTAATGCCCTTCCGCGGGGTCAAAGGTTGACGTGACCACGCCATCCAGCGGCAGGAAAAAAATGCCATCCCTAAAATCGCGGGTTTTTTCTTCTTCTTCAGCGCCGCGCAAATTGAAGTAGTCGGCCCGGGTCACCTGCTCGCGCAGAGCCAAATCTTCCGGGGGCACGTCGCCGAGGTCAAGGCCTTCGTAGTTCTGCATTTCGGTGGCGTTTTGCTTGCGGGTGGTATCCACTTCGCCCCGCAGAATACGGCCGATATTGGCGGTCCAGAGATCCTGCTGCTGGCTCACCCTGACCAGAGAATCAATGATGTGTTCCTGAGCCAGCACCGTGCGGGTAACATTGACCTGGTTATACCCTACCAGGTAGTTCTTGATCGGGGTAAAGGCGATCAGGCAAAAAATGAGGGCGGCAAGAACGGTTAACACAACGCTGATCGCTACGTAAACGTTGAGCAGAGTCAGTTTCACGGAGGTTTTCAGCTCCAGCGTTTCATCCTCCATAATTACGAGGCGGTAACGCTCCTTCAGACGTTTGAAACGTCCCCCTTTTCCGGGTTGGTTGGGCGGCATGGTTCGGGGGGAATGGCTTTTTTAGCGATTAAAGCAATAATTTTATACGCTTGCAAACGTTATCCCTGAATGCCATTGTCCACCTTGGTCAACCCCGTCCGGTTTTGAACAAAATGTCCATTTACCCTTCTGTTAACCCAACCGGCGCCCTATTGCTGTTGCTGGTCTTGCTGCCGGGCAGCATGCTTTACAGTCAGGACAACGCCGTTTCCCGGGCTTACAACGATGTAACGGCGAGGGACAATGCTTATTTCAATGCGAATCTAAAGATCAAGGAAACGCAAAAGAAGCTTTACGAAGGACAGAAAGATAACTACGAAGAGCTGTTGCCGGTGTTTAAATACGGCAAGCCCGAAGATGCAAAGGGCATTGCCGGCGACATGGATGATGTGATTAAGCGGGCATCCTTCCCCATTCAACTGCACAAGAAGAGCAAATGGGTAGATGATGCCTACTTTTTGGTGGGCAAGGCCTATTTCTTCAAACAGGAATACGACAAAGCTCTGGAGTCTTTTCAGTACCTCATTTCAGAGTACGACGACATTGACAAAGAGCGCAGCAAAGGCGGCAAGAAAAAAAAGAAGGGAAGCAATAAAAAGGTTCAGGAGGAATTGCCGAGCATGGACCAATCGCTTGCCTGGCTAAAACACCACAAAAAAAGCCCGGAAGCCTCCATTTGGATTGCTAAAACACTGGTTGAGCTGGGACGCACCAGCGATGCGCAGACGGCCATTAGCGTGATCCGGGGCAACGAAGATTTTCCCAAGGCACTGGAAGGCGAATTGCTAACGGTACAAGTCCACTTGTTACTCCGGCAGAACAAGTTAGAAGCGGCGTCAGAACCCCTTCGCCAGGCAATTGACCTGACCAAACCCCGGATGGAGCGGGCGCGTTACACGTTTATTCTGGCCCAGTTGTACAGCCGCCAGGGACTCATTAAAGAGGCCATCACGCAATATGAGGCCGTACTGGCGTTGCACCCGGATTACGAAATGGAGTTTTTCACGCAAATCAGTATGGCCAACCTGCTGCGCGACAACAAACTCAAATCCGGTGATGAAATCAAAAAAATGCTCAGCATTTTGCTCAAAGACCCGAAAAACAAAGATTACTTCGGGTTGATCTACTACGCCATCGCAGACATTGAACTGGAGCAGGAACACCGGGATGAAGGCATGAAAAACCTCAACCTGTCCGTGCGGAATGCCGGCACGGACAACCGCCAGAAAGCGCTTTCATACCTCAGGATGGCCGACATCTACTATGCGGAAAACGAATTCCGTCCGGCCTACTATTATTACGACAGCAGCCTGGTTAGCCTTGACGATCAGTACGTGCGATACCGCGAAGCCAAAGACCGCCGGGACGGGCTCGAAGGTTTGGTGCAATCGCTGAAAACCATTGACCGGGAAAAACGCCTTCAAGGCTGGGCCAGCCTACCCGAAAAAGCGCGGAACGCTGAAATTGAAGAATGGCTGGAGCAAACCCGGGGTCCGATTGAAGAAGACGAAGAAGGAGAGGAATTTACAGACCTCAATCCCCAGGAGAGGGCCGGTTCTTCATCCGTAGAAAATGTGGCGAGTAACGGGAAATGGTATTTCTACGACGAAGCCCGAATTGGCCGCGGATTCTCCGAGTTTCGCAAAGTATGGGGAAAACGACCACTCGAAGACAACTGGCGCCGTTCAGACAAGCGGTCTTTAGCTCCGGAAGAAACCGAAGAAGCCGGCAATGCTGAAGCCAATGCCTCCGGCGTTCAACTGGACCTGGAAAGCGACCGCATCACCCTTGACGATGTGATTGCCGCGCTTCCTCTGGACACAGCATCCAAAAAAATCTCGGATGACCGGCTTATCGAGAGTTACTACCTGGTAGCCAACATCTACAAAGAGTACCTCCAAAACAATGCGCAGGCCATTGAGTACTTCAAGAAGCTGCTGGAGGAATTCCCCGAAAATAAATACCGGCTCCAGACCGCTTACAATCTTTACCTGCTGCTCCCACCTCCTAAAAATGACCCTTACCGGCAAATCGTTCTGGAGGAATTCCCGGAGAGTGTATTCGCCAAAATCATCCTTGATCCGGACTACTTCAGCAAACTGGAGCGAAAAGATGATGCGGTCAAGGAATACTACGCCACCACGTTCGACCTGTTTGAAAAGGAAGCGTATTCCGATGTGCTCGGCCGGATTGCGTCCGCTGACGAAAAGTTCCCGGAGAACCCCATCAGACCTCAGTTCGCGTTGCTGGGCGCCATGGTACTTGGGGCAACCGACAGCGTGGAGGCTTTCAAAATTGCCCTGCAGGATGTCGTCAATGCGCACCCCGGCACGGAACAGGCCGCACGGGCTCAGGAATTGCTGAATCATCTGAGGCTGGGCTCCGTCATCCAACGGGCCGAAGAGGCGACTCTGGAATCAGACTACGACCTTGACCCGGCAACAGAACATTTCGTAGCCCTGGTCATGAATGAAACCGGCCGGGACGCAGCCGGCATGAAAACCAAAGTGTCCGATTTTAACCGCGAATTTTATTCACTTGCAAATCTGCGGGTGTCTTCTCTGCTCTTTGAAAGCGACAAAACCATTATCCTTGTCAAGACTTTCTCGAACCTGGATAACGCCATGAAATACTACCGCGACTTGCGGATTGACGACAAGGTATTTGAGGGTCTCGACGAGACCCAGTACAAACTGATTGCCGTGTCGCGCAACAACTACACCAACCTTTATCGCCAAAAAGATCTGGCCGGTTACGTGGAATTCTTTGAGAAATTCTATCTGTCCGACAACTGATCCCCGTATGGCGCTGAAACAGGAATTTACTTATTACCGGACGTATATCCGCCGCTTTTGGATCGCTGTAGGCAGCGGTCTGGGAATTTTTACCCTTTACATGTTTTTTCTCAGCCTGAGCAAAGACATCCCCGATGTGGTTGAATTGCAGAACCCCCGCTCCTTTCTGGCTACGGAAGTTTATGCGGCTGACGGCGCTTTGCTCGGAAGTTTCTACCGCGAGAATCGCAGCAATGCGGCGTATGCGGACCTGCCACCTCACCTGGTTAACGCGCTGATTGCCACGGAAGACGTTCGGTTTCGCAGCCACTCCGGCATTGACCTGCGGGCATTGCTCCGGGTTTTCAAAGGCCTCATCACGTTTAACACCGGACAGGGAGGAGGCTCCACGCTGACTCAGCAATTGGCCAAAAACCTCTATCCGCGAGCACCCGGTCTGAGCACGATCGGCATCGTCAACCGCAAATTCAAGGAGTGGATTCTGGCGGCCCGCCTGGAAAAAAATTTCACCAAAGACGAAATTCTGGTGCTCTACCTGAACACGGTTCCGTTCATGTACGATGCCTATGGAATAAAGTCTTGTGCCAAAACATACTTCGGCAAAGAGGTCAATGAACTTTCGGTTGAAGAGTCCGCTGCCATTGTGGGCATGCTGCAAAACCCTTCGCTCTACAATCCGGTCAGGCGGCCCGACCGGACCCGGGAGCGGCGAAATGTGGTCATCTCCCAAATGGAGAATTACGGTTACCTGAACAAAGTTCAGCGGGATTCCCTGCAGGAATTGCCTCTCGATATTTCCAGGTTTGCCCGGCAGGATCACAACGCCGGTCTGGCCACTTACTTCCGCGAACAGCTTAGACAGTGGATGAAAGAATGGTGCGAACAAAACCAAAAAGCGGACGGCCAACCCTACGACATCTACAAAGACGGTTTAAAAGTATATACCACCATTGACTCGCGGATGCAGGCTTATGCCGAAGCGTCGATGGCCACCTGGATGACCAAACTCCAGGATGATTTTATGGGCCAATGGGGTCCCGACTACAAATACGAACCCTGGACCTATCCCTACAACGACCGGAAAGATCCGGAATTCATCAACCGGAAAATGCGGCAGTCAGAGCGCTACCTCAGCCTGCGCAAACACCGGGTGCCTGCCGACAGCATTGAACTGATTTTCAACAAGCCGGTCCCCATGTCGGTCTTCTCCTGGCACGGCAACCAGAACCACGAACTGGATACGGTCATGAGCCCACTGGACTCTATCCGGTACTACAAGAAAATTCTTCACGCCGG
>JANNSM010000045.1:0-3190 GCA_031402635.1 Bacteroidota bacterium
GCAGCACCGGTGATCAGGGCAAGGTCCGTTTTGACGGGCTGAGTACATCCGGCAGCTACCAGATCAACCTGCCTGCCGGCTTAAACCGGTTGGCCGCAGGGGAGCAAAGCGTGGCGCTGGTTTCAGGCCGCACCACAACGCTGACCTTGCTGGTGAGTGGAAATGAGTTTGAGCTTCAGGAAGTATCCGTTTCCGCTTTTGAGCGCCAGGATATCAATGCCGTCAATGCACAGGTGGCCAGCGAACTCAGCGCGACGGAGCTTGCCATATTGCCGGTTGAAGGCAGGGACCTGACCCGCAGCTTGTACCGACTGCCCAACATCACCCAGGCAACGGGCTTTTATCCGGAGGCCCCCAATGTCTCCATCAACGGTGCGAATTCGCTGTACACCAATTACCAGATTGACGGGCTGGAGAACAACGAGAATTTTCTTGGCGGGCAGCGGTTTGCCGTCCCGGTAGGATTTGTGCGAAACATCACCGCGCTGACCAACAATTTCAGCGCGGAATACGGCCTGACCAGCAACGGGATCATCAACATCACCACCCAATCGGGCACCAATACCTGGACCGGTGAAGTGTTTTACGTAACCCGGCCCGGCGCCGTGTTTGATGCTTCTTCGCCTTATGCCCAGCGCGATCTGAGCGGCAATCAGGTCAAAGAGGGCTTCATGCGCCATCAGGCGGGGTTCAGCGTTGGCGGCCCTCTGCGCAAAGACAAGACATTTCTTTTCCTCAACCTGGAACACACCACTGATTTCAAAGACAACCTGCTCAAGGTTCCCCAGCTTCAGCTTAGTGAAACGGTGCCAGGCACCAATCGCTTCACCTACTTTTCTGCCAGAATAGACCAGCAATGGAACCAGCGGTGGCGCTCGTCGCTGCGCGTGAATACCGGCGCCGTGGGTATTGAGCGGCAGGGCGGCGGGCTCGAGGGCGGCGCCACTTTTCCCAGCGCCGGCAACCAGCAAACCCGCAATTCGCTCAACGCTGCCTGGAAAAACATTTACGCGGGTGACAAGCTCACGTACGAAGCCAACTACCAGTTCGGGGCATTCCGCTGGAACTACGCCGATCCTGCCGAAGCGGGCCTTCCCCAGGTTACCGTCCTGGATCCCGTCGGTCAGGTAGCCGCAGTTCTCGGCCACCCCGGCTACGTTTTTGACGAGCGGGAAAACTCGCACACGCTGCAGCAGAAAGCCCATTGGCAGTGGAATCGCCACACGCTTAAAACCGGAGGCCAGTTGCGCTTGTCTCAGTTTGAACTTTACGGCGGCGGCAATCCAAATGGCAATTACACCGTTAGCCTCACCGACGATCAGCTCGCGGGTTTGCAGGGATTCGGTTCCGATCTGCTTCCGGCTGACCTGCCAACCGATGTGGACGTTCTGAATTATTCGGTGGAGCTCCGGCCCAATTCGTTCAGCAAGGATCAGATCATTGGCAGTATTTATGTCGAAGATCAGTTCACCGTTTCATCCCGCCTCACGCTCAACGCGGGTTTGCGCTATGATGTGGATAATTTGAGCAAGGGCGGGGGAGAAGACCTGGACCTCAACAATATTGCCCCGCGACTTAGTGCCAATTTTCAGTTGAACGACCGTTCATCAATCAGGCTGGGCTACGGAATTTACTACGACAAAATTCTTTATGCTATCTGGAGCGATGCGCTGCAGTTCAGCTCTACTTCCGATGGCTTTCGCGGGCAACTGCAGGAGCTGATTGATCAGGGCCTGCTCCCCGAAACTACCGATCTGGATGCGGTAACCCATGAAGGCAATCTTTCGGCAAACGTTCCAGGC
Organism: Bacteroidota bacterium; assembly: GCA_031402635.1. Taxonomy (GTDB): domain Bacteria; phylum Bacteroidota; class Bacteroidia; order Chitinophagales; family BACL12; genus WGOA01. Next base: position 1,803 of record JANNSM010000045.1, read on the forward strand.
GTGCCCTACCTCAGCGGCCCTTCGGCCGGTGAACTTCAGGGCCAGCGCGATCAGGCTTTTTCAAACGAATTGCGCATACTCAATCCTTCGGGATATCAGAACCCTTACTCGCATCAGATCATGCTGGGCTATCAGCACAAAGTCAGTCCGCAATCGCTGTTTTACGTTGACCTGATGCATAACCGCTCGCACAATCTTTACCGCCTGCGCGACATCAATGCCCCGGAGGCTTACCCGATTGACCCTGACAATGTTGTGGTGCGCAGTCAGGCGGAAGCCGATGCTACCCGGCCAATTCCCATCTTCAACAACAGCTCGGGCGTTTATGCGATTGTTGCCGGGGATACGCTGCGCGGCATTTCGCGCAATGTCATTGTGACCGAGACCAACGGCCGTTCTAATTACTATGCCGCCAATTTCACATGGCAGAAAGTCCGCGGCAACGACAATTGGGCGTTCCGGTTTATGTACACCCTTTCGTTTCTGGAAAACAACACCGAAGACATCAACTTCCGCGCCATGGACGCCAATGATTTTGATGCCGAATGGGGTCCTTCGATCAACGACCGGACCCACCTGATCAACAGCATCGTAAGTTATTTTCCGGTGCGAAACCTGACCCTGACCCTGGCCGCACTGATCCAGAGCGGGCAGCCGATTAACCGGGTTCCCGATGGCTCACTATACGGCACCACGGACCTCAATGGCGATGGCCGTTCTTTTGGCGAGGCGTATGTCGGCAACAGCGATCGCTCTCCCGGTGAACCGCGCAACAACGACCGGTTGCCCTGGGCCAATACGTTTGATGTAAGCGTCTTTTACGAAATACCGTTCGGAGATTCCGAAACGCCCGATGGTTCAAGCCGTCATCTGGAGCTCGGCGCTTCGGTGTTCAACCTGTTCAATGCGGAGAACCTGACCGGCTATTCAAACAATGCCACACAAAGCAACCAGATTCAGCCCGGACCGGCTTCATCCGGCCTGTTGATCCGGCGCAACGCCGCACCGCCGAGGCAGTTCCAGTTTTCGCTCCGCTGGCTATTTTAACGGGCGAAAGGGTGGCTCCCTTAAGCCGGCGATTATCATTTTATGAAGCCCCAGTTCCGCTGTTTTCCGTTGGTTATTGCTGTAACGCTGTGCGTTTTGCTGCCTGGCTGCGGTGCCCGGCAGGCGCCCGCGGAACCCTTTACGGATTCAACAACCTGGGCTGCTATTGAACTAGCCGCCAGCGGCAGCAGCCTGACTATGATGATGTGGCAGGGTGATCCGCTGATCAACCGCTACATGCAGGACTGGGTGAAGCCGAGGGTAAGAGAGCGGTTTGGAATTGACCTGCAGCTTGTGAGCGGCCAGGGCAGCCAGGTGGTCAGTACGCTGATGGCCGAGCG
>JANNSM010000046.1:0-12206 GCA_031402635.1 Bacteroidota bacterium
AACTCATCGTCGCCGCCACGGCGCAGGGTTCCTGTAATAATAAACTCGCCGACCTTGTGCAGGTCCATGGCATCGCTGAGGTCCTTGCCGTGTGCGGCATGCGGACCGATTTCGATAAATACGTTGTGCCCGTCTTCAACAAGCAGATCAATGGCCTGCGCAAACAATACCGGCTCCGAAATGTGTTTGGCCCAGTAAGCGCCATCAAAGTCACCGGGCACGGCCTTCTCCCCGGTTACTGTTGAATAAAACGCAAGATTTCCTTTGTTCACCTTGATTTTCGCGAATCCGGAGGGCGCGTGATCAATGTGGCCAATCATCGTGTGGCTGTGGAAGGGGATATCCATTTTGAGCATCCGGGCAAATACATTCCCGGCCTCCATCTCGGCAAGGATTTCCTGCAGCACGGATTCTGTTCCGCTGATCACAGCCCCGTTATGGGAGTTCACAGCAGCCACCGACAACTTTCCGGCATAGCGGTACAGCAATTCCTCCAGCTCACCTACGGGCCTGGCCACAAAAAGCATCCGGCCTTTTCCCCTGACCAGATTCATGACTTCTGTCTGATAGTGCACGGCCTTGAACGCGTTCGGGATATCCAGGTAACCGGCGCAGTAAGCCGCGGCTACTTCGCCCACCGAATGACCGACTACAGCATCCGGGCTGATGCCCCGGCTTTTCAGCAATTCCACCAGGGCAATCTCCAGGGCAACCAGACAGGGGTGGGCAACCAGGGACTCGCCCATGCGGGAATCCGCATCTGCCTTTTGGAGTTCTTTGAGAATATTCCAGGTGGGTGCGCCCTTGGGGAAGGAGGCTTCGTGGGCCTTTGCACATTCTTCGAGGGTTTTGAGAAAAACCGGCTCGTTTTGAATCAGTTTTCGACCCATTCCGACCCACTCCGTGCCGTGGCCGGAAAAGACAAAGACGGTTTTGCGAATCGTTTTCAGCCCTTCAAAGAAGGTTTCAACGTTTTCAAGCACCGTATCAATTGCAGAGGCGGGAAATATGGAGGGGTGGTTAGTAGCGCTCATCGAAGCGGTTTTATCCTGTTAATCAGGAAATTGGGTGAATAACGAATCCGGTAAAACAGGATCAGAAAGAAGGTGAAAAAGATGGTGAGAGACGAGGGGCAAAGTTACGAATTCAAGCTTAGTCTGCTCCCAGGACCCTGGAATTACCCTGTACGGAAAGCGAACCCGGTGCGTTGCAGCCGGGAGTGAAAGAAGATAAATAGTTCCGCCCCGGGCTCCTGGCTCAGGCCAGCAGTTCTTCAATGGTTACCCACATAACCGGTCCGGGAATCGTCTGTTCAGCGCTCGCCAGGTGGGCTGCATAATCTTTCCCGAAGTCAGGACGGGAAAGCTGCCAGGTTCTGCCTCTTACATTGGCCAGTTCGCCTTGCAGGTGAATTTCGCGGATGGGCAGGTTAAAGCCCAGCCCTTCGGCTTTCATCACGGCTTCTTTTGCCGTCCAGAAATGAAAGAAACGGTCACATGAATTGTTGGAAAGCCGGATATCCTGCCACTCTGACTCGGTCATATATGGCGCAAACAATTCAAAATCAATGAGTTTGATCCGTTCTACGTCCAACCCGACCGGACCTTCGTTTTCTTGCTGCCGGGTCGCAATCGCTACCAGCCTGCCTGAATGGGTAAGGTTGAAAGGCGGTCGGCCGGGTAGCGAAGGTCGCCCGTTGCGGTCCGTATGCCAGGTTGAAAGGCTGCTGAGCGGGTCTGCACCACCTCCGGCAAACCGGTGGATGAGCAGTTTTCCAAAAGCGCTTCTGGCCTGATCCATGATTTGGACATAGTGCGCGACTTCGTCGCGCATTTTTTCGGGCAGCTTTGCTGAGGCGCGTTCAATCAGTTGTAAATCAACGCTTTCCGGTAGTTCTACAGCAGCGATAATCACCATGGACCGGGAGTTTTGCCGGCCACCGTTCCGGTCAGTTGCCTGTTGATAATAGCCGTGAGGCCAGGAACCTGGTCCAGAATCCAGAAATGCCCCCCTTCGAACTGGTGAATATCCAGGGGGAAAGTGCTTTCCCGCTGCCACTCCGGTGCGCTCTGCATCGTAATTTTTTCGCGGGTACCGAGCATAACCGTTATCGGGATATCCAGCGGCTGGGGCCAATCGTACCGGTAACTGTCCAATGCTTTCAGGTCGGCGCGGATCATCGGTTCGTAGAGTGCCATCAGGTCTGGGTGGCGCAACAGCGCTTCCGGCGAGCCGCCGTAGGCTTTGATGCCCGCCCAAAAGCGCTCGTGGTCCATTTTCCACAGTTTATCGCCTTCATCTGGCCAGGTAGGGGGCACACGTCCGGAGAGGAACACTCGCACCGGCGCCGGATAGCCTTCTTTACGAGCCCGCAGAGCGAGCAGGAAACTGACCATGGCGCCAAAGCTGTGGCCGTAGAGCGCATAAGGCTGGTTCAGGTAGCCGTTGACCTGTCGCCAGAAGTCTTCTACCACATCCCGGATATCGTCGAGCAGGGGCTCCCGGAAGCGGTCACCCCGGCCGGGTCCTTCGAACATCAACAGTTCAATTGCCGGATTCAACTGATCGCGGTAGGGGAGATAAGCGTACTTGTTTCCCCCGGCAAAAGGGAAAGCGAGAAGACGAACGGAAGCCAAGCCCTGTAAATTTGTGGTCAATATAGGGCCAACCGGGGTAACCCGTCAAGGGGGTGGTCTGCAAAAGAAGGAGCATGAAAGGCTCCTTCGGCAACGTATATTTGCGCCTTCGGCAGACGGAGCACTCCTGACAGGATCGCTCATCCGGATTCCCGGCGCCCGGCAACTGGTGTTTATTTCTATTTCGCACTCCTTTGATCAAGAAGTTTCGCCGGAAGATTGAAAGGCAACTTCAGGACAAATCCTTTGAGGAAGTCCTGAGGGGCTCTACCGTAATCTTTACCAGCCGGATCTCGGAGACCTTCTTCACGATGGTCACTTCGATTTTCATTGCGCGGGTATATGGCGCTGAGGTGGTGGGTTCGCTGGCCGCCATTCGCGCTGTGATGGAGATCGTCACCATTTTCAGCCTGGTGGGAACTGACGTTAGCCTTCTGAGGCTGATTCCTCAATACCGGAAAATTTCAGATCGCTCAGCGGCCCATGTTTACCTGACCGCTCTAAAACTGATCGCTCTTTGTTCGCTCGCAATTTCGGTGGCGTTGTTTTTCGGCGCTCACGTACTGGCAGATGCGCTTAAGAAGCCACACCTTGGACCGTTTTACGTGATGGCAGCCTACCTCATCCTGCCAAAAACGCTGTTCAAACTCAACCTCGAAGGGCTTCGGGGCATGAGGCTTCACGGATCGGTGGCCATGCAGAATATCTCGCTGGCCGTGGTGACGTTGACCGCATTGGTGGTAATGACCATCGTGACGCTGAACAAGTACGTTCCCATCACCAGCTATATGATCACGCTGGGAATTACTGCGCTGGTTTCCACCTGGCTGGTTTACGATGCTTTTCGCAAACACGTTCGCAAAGAGCAGGTGATCAAACCGATCAGTATGCGTGAATTGTTCACCATTTCCGCGCCAATGTTCATGACCAAATCAGCGTTTCTGGTGCTGGGTTATGCCGATACGCTAATGATAACTTATTTTATGACGGAGGCCGATGTGGGTTATTACCAGGTGGCGTGGAAACTGATCATGTTCAACAAGTTCTTCAAGAACTCCATTACCTCCACGGCGGCTCCAAAAATGTCGGAATTGTACCACTCCGGCGAAATGGGCGAACTAGAGCGCGTAGCCAAGAAAACCACCATGCTCATGGGGTACACCATATTCCCCATGCTGCTGCTGCTGGTCATCTTCGGAAAACCAATTTTGGGCGGCTTGTACGGGCCGGAGTTCATGGCCGGTTATTCGGCATTTGTCTGGCTGGCCGTTGGTCAGTTGGTCACGTCTTCGGTTGGCCACGTCGGCATGTTCATGAATATGTGCGGCAAGTCGAAACTGTACATGAACATCGTATTGATTTCTGCGCTGATCAACCTGGTCGGCAACTGGATTCTGATTCCCAGAATTGGCATTGTCGGCGCGGCGTATTCCAACGTAGCCAGCGTGCTGTTTAACCACATCGTCGCTACCATATACATGAAACGGATCTACGGTTTTACGGTGATCTACACCCCGTTGATCAATAAAGTCGCACGGTACATTCCCGGGATGGGCTCCTGGTTTGATACCAAAATGCCCAAGGCTAACAAGCCGGCGGATGAATCAAAGGATAAGCCAGATAACAAGGACCGGAACGCAGAAGGCGATGAATCATGATGGAGCCAATGAACTACCCGCTTCCCAATTTTATCGTCGTCGGTGCGGCAAAAGCCGGCACTACGTCTATCTACCAATACCTCAGCCAGCATCCTGAAGTTTACCTCAGCCCGATCAAGGAAACCAATTATTTCGCCAAAGACATTCCCCTTGACAAAATCCGGAAAGACTACTACAAAGAGGGCGAACTGGATGTCGAAAAATATGTGAACGGTGATTTAAGCGAGCAGATCCACATCGCATTTGTCAGCGAGTGGGATCACTACCAGAAGCTCTACAAAAATGTCAAAGGCCAGAAAGCGATTGGCGAAATTTCCAATTCTTATCTGCATTCTGAGGTTGCAGCGCGCGAAATTTACGCGGTCAATCCGGACATGAAAATCATCATGATCCTGCGCGACCCGATCAAAAGGGCTTTTTCGCATTATAAAATGACCTTGCGGATTGGTCTTGTTAAAGACAGTTTCTACGAGGAAGTTCAACGCGATTACGCCGCTCGTGAGAAGGGATTTCGCGTTTCGCATTTGTATGTCGAAATGGGGATGTATGCAGACCAAGTCAGCCGCTACCTGGAGGTTTTTCCCCGCGAACAGGTCCGCATTTACCTGTTTGACGATTTGAGGGTGGATGCCGCCGCGCTGATGGATGACATGATCCGGTTTCTCGGCGTTGATCCGACGGAGCGCGTGGATACATCTTTTCAGGCCAACCAGGCGTCCGTTCCTAAAAGCGCGGGTCTGGTTCATTTTTTGCGCAAATCAGGAATTCGTAAAGTTGCCAAGAAACTCTCCCCAAAATTTATCGGCGAGGCCGCCAAGAAAATCTTCTATAAGAAAGAAGATGATTTAGTGCTGATGCAGCGCGATAAAGATTTTTTGCGTCCTCTTTTTGAAGCGGATGTCCGCAAGCTTGAGAAAATCATAAATCGGGACCTGTCGCACTGGCTGCGATAAAGGATCAGTTTACCATGAGCGGACTCTTAACACACCCCTATTTCACGCCGGAAAAGCACAACGAGCGGTTTACGTTCCGGGTATTCCTTGGCGTGATTGTCGTTGGCCTGGCCGCCGGAGTGTTTACCAAGACCATCCTTGTTCACCTCTTTCTGGGCATCGAAACCGTGTTCCGGTATTCTCTGGCTGTGTTTTTCGTTTTCTATCTCGCTGACCGGGTTATTTTAAAAAAGAGGCTGAATTACCTGGACGTGGTAATTCTCATCCTGTTTATCGTGCCTGTTTATTCGGCGTTCTCGGCCAAGCGCGAGTTTGGGCAACCTATCCTGATGGGGCTGCTCGCGCAGAATTACCTGTTGATGTACCTGGCCGGGATTTTTATTTTTTACCTGATCCGCATCCGGTGGATTACCCTGGAATCGCTGCGGTACAGTTTTCTCATCCTCGGCTGGATATGCCTGGTATTATTTGTCCTGACTGAGTTCTTTGCCGATCCGGCAGATTATGTAGGCGAAACTGAATTTGTGCGATCTAAGGATACCAAGGGAGGCTACTTTTTTAAATACTTCACCTATTTCATCACGTTTGCAGGGCTGTATCATGCTGTCAAGTTTTTCTTCTACCGCAAAACTGACCAGTTATTGCTCTTCCTCCCGTTCTTGTTTTTCATGATCCTGATCAACAACGGCAGAACAGACATGGTGGTTTTTCTGGCCACACTTGCCCTGATATTTTTCAAGCACCAGACTTTCAAGCAAATTCTTGTTTATACCCTTTATGTGCTTATTGGAGCCGGGGTAACCCTGGCTATTTTGATTACCTTCTTCCCTACTGAGTATCAGATTTTGTATGATATGTACTCGAGTTATTTTACGGTTCTCTTGGGACAGGAATCCGAAGACAGCTCGGCAACTTCCCGTTTGTTGCAAGTCGGGGTTGCGTTGGATTTTTTGTTGAAAAATCCTGATGCTATTGCTTTCGGCGCCGGAAAAGTATCGGCCGCCTATCCAGTTAAAATGATGGAACTGGTCAACCCCGTAGATATTGGATTGATCGGTCTGATTTTCAATCACGGCCTGGTGGGTATGGTGATCATGTATTCCCAGTTTGTTTTTGCCTACAATTTCAGTTCTAAAGTGAAGTTTGCCAAAAATGATATGTTTTTTATTACATTAAAGTATTACATGTTTATGATCCTGGTCCAATCTTTTTTCAAGGGTCCGCTGTTTTACCTTCCCGGTCAATTGATTATCATTATCGGGGCTCTATACGCCTACCGGTATTACGATCTGGAAATCTCGTGGCTGACCGAAGGCATGGCCCGGCAAGCTCGGACCCCCGCTATTTCCGCTCCGGTTGAAACGCAGCAGCCGCCCTCTCCGTAAGCGTGGGTTATGGAGTATCCATTGCCCAATTTCTTTGTAGTAGGTGCGGTGAAGGCCGGTACTACTGCGCTTCACCTGTTTCTTGACCAGCACCCGGAGATTTTCATGTCACCGGTCAAAGAGACCAACTACTTTTCGCAGCCGGATATGCGCGCGGACCATTTTAACCGCGACTACCGCCATGACGTTAACGTCAATCTTGAAGGGTTTCTGAACGGACCGATGACCCGCAAGATTCATATTGCCAACGTGACCCGATGGGAAGACTACCGCCGGTTGTTTCGCGATGCTGTCGGATTCAAGGCCATTGGCGAGGCCAGTAACTCCTACCTGCTCTGTCCAAGCGCTGCATCCGGAATCGCCAAACAATGCCCTCAGGCGCGGATATTCATGATGCTGCGCAACCCGGTCGAGCGCGCCTGGTCTCAGTATTTGATGAACCTCAGGCTTGGAAAAATTCTCTCCGACGATTTTATCGCGGAGTTTGAAGCGGATTCTGTCAAGGATCAGCAAGGCTGGGGGGTCAGCCACAACTATCGCGAACTGGGAATGTACTCGGGACAGTTGCAGCGGTTTTATGATCATTTTGACCGCGACCGTGTTCGCGTGTTGCTCTACGATGACTACCGGATCAACCCCGAACAAACCGTCCGCGACATTTTCCGTTTCCTCGGTGTAAATCCCGACGTGAAACTGGACCTGGACCAGCGCCCGAATGAAGCTGCCGTGCCGCGTTTCAAGCAGCTAAACTATATTTTGTTTCAGTCCGGGCTGGTGAACAGAATCAAACAAATGGTGCCCGAATCCTGGAAGGGTGCGGCCAAGCAAGCCATGTTCAGCAATAAGGATATGCCGGCCATTGCCGTCCGCGAGCGGGAATACCTCTGCGGGGTTTACCGGGATGACGTGGGCAGCCTGGGAAAACTGCTTGACCGCGACCTAAGCCATTGGGTGGCCTGAACACCTGTTTGGTGTTGAAGTGAAGGGTATTTATTTCAGGGCTCCTTGCGCGGTGCTTCCATTTCCATGCCGGCCTGGTTGAGGAGCAATTGAACAGCGCGTCCGTTGGCATCCGTTTCAAATTTCACCGTAGCCTGAACAATTTTCAGGTAGAATTCTGTTTCGGAACGGGGGAATATTTCCATTTCCGGTTGGTTTGCCATCACGATAACCAATTGGTTTCCCCGGCGCTCCACCACCAGGTCGGAACCGCGCAGGTCATAGGTGCCGGTATAGCGATCCAGAATAGCCGGGTCCACGGCCACGGTGACTTCGTCAGGCATCCGGGTAACATTCATACTGCGTCCTGACTGCTGGTGAATACCCCCCGTTATCTTACCGGTTGCATCCCGCTGAAAGGCAATTTTTGCTTCGGTTATCCGCCAGAAGAAAATGTCTGTTGACTCAGGAAACAATTCGAACTCCGCCTGTCCGGTCAATTGAGCGAGCAGGTGGTTGTCCTGAAGCCTGACATTCATGATGGTCCCGCCGGGGTATGCATACCTCCCGACATAGTCTGGCAGCAGGGCCAGGTCAACCTGGGCAACCGCATAACTATTCTGTTCGGCCAGCAATGGGAAAAAGAAGAATTCACCGAGGGTATTTGCACAATCAGCGGGATCAGGACCATTGGAAGGCATGGCATTAGCCAATACAACAATGGTTACGTCCTGTTCAGGCCAATACGTTAAATAGCTGCTGAACCCCAGTAACCCACCGCTGTGCCCTATAGTTTTCACGCCGCGAAAATCATCGAACATCCAGCCAAATCCATAAGCGCCACCCATGGCATCTGCCACTTGTTTATTGTTCAGCCGGCCCGGACTATGGGCTTCCGCCAGAAGCTCCGGACTGATTATTTTCCCGCTGAAAACGGCATTATTCCATCGCAAAAGATCCTCGGTCGTTGATGAAATTGCGCCGGCTCCTGCGGCCCAGCTCATCTCCCAATCCGTTGCGGGCAAGTAACTGCCACTTTCGTTGGAATGTCCGATCGCTTCATCCGGACGCGCTATTTTAAGCCGGTTGTCATAATAACCGGATCGGTTCATTTCAAGCGGTTCGAAAATTCGTTTTTCCCAAAATTGCCCGAGTGACTGCCCGCTGACTTTTTCTGTAATGCGCCCCAGGAGATAGTATCCGCTGTTGCTGTAACTCCAGTTTTCACCCGGTTCAAAATCCGGTTTATAGCCCTGAATGGTTGCCTCCATTTTTTCCGGCTGGATGTAGGCCACCGCGTTTTCGAGGAATTCGGCAGTCTCTGTATAGCTGCGGATTCCCGACGTGTGATTGAGCATCTGACGGATGCTGATCTTGTCCGCATTGGCCACGCCGGGATAAAATTTGGCGAGTTTGTCGTCCAGCGAAAGCTTGCCTTCTTTGACCAGCATCAGGATCGCCACGGCCGTAAACTGTTTGGTAATCGATCCAATCCGGAATGACGAATTGGTTGTCAGCGGCCTTTTATTCGCTACATCGGCCAACCCGAAAGCTTTGTGGTAGAGGATTTCTCCTTTTCGGGCTATTAGCACCACAAGACCGGCATCTTCAGCACCAACCCTGGCGTTGATCCAATAATCGGCCAGTTGTTCAGCAGCGGGAATGGGTCTTGCCGGATCAGCGCCTGCTTTTTCCAGCAACGCCATCATCTCTTTTCGCCCTTTTATCCGGGCCATTTGCCACGCCGTCAATCCTGATTTCGAAACGTAATCCACCTCGGCTCCCAGATCCAGCAAGGTGCTTACCGCTTCTATGTCCCCCAGAGCCGCCGGACGTAAAAGCCGATCCCCATAATCCTTTGAAGCAAGTTCGCTGATGGCAAAGCCCCAACCGTACGCCAGATCCTGAACTTTGACCAGGAGCCGGTTAATGCCGGGTTTCAGCGTTGCTTTTACCAGGTCCTCATCAATGGTCAGCGACCGGCCTCCCCAGTATTCGTGAATCAATTCGCCATTGAGCCAGAACCGGATGGCATCATCAGAACCTACGCCAAATACGATTTGACGCGCGGCTTCCGAAGAAATCTCCAAGTAGGCGTAGGCCGCCGAAAAATCAATCGAGCCGTAAAAGGCATCCAGATCAACCTGACTATCAGCGCTTTCCGGAGCTGGCTGCCAGGTTAATTTTCCTGCCCCAAACGGGAAGCCTTTGCCCGCCAGAATACCGGAAGTGGCCAGGGGATCTACCTGGTTGGCCTCAAAAAAAGTTTTCTGCACCCCTTCAGCCGGACTCTCGCCATTTTCTGCCGGAACCGGCATTGGGCCCAGGAGCAGCCAGCCTTTCAACGGGGTCGCCCCGGTCGCTGAAAGCGAAAAAAGGAAGAGAAATAGCGGGAAGAAAACAACCGCCGCGTTGCGAAAGGCAAAAATTGTGCGAGCGAAAGGATTCTCGCTCCGGCCTGGTAAAATGGGGAAAAACTTCATAGACATTCACCCGGGCTATGGCCATTGTCCGCCCCGGAATGGAAGCGGCAAAACACAGCCTGTTGGAACCTCGAAAATAGTGAACTTCTACTGCCTGCGACGGGCCGTTCATGGCAATCAATAGCAGGAATCACCTGGCCAATAAAGCAAGGCGCAATAAAACAGAAGAGGTCCGACGCTTACTGCCGGATCTTCATCCGGTAAAGGCGCACATAAAGCGGCGTCCTGGCGATCACCCGCTGAATGAGCTGTACCACCTGCAAGCTGCCGCGAAGCGCGGTAAGCAATGATTCCTCTGCCCGACGGCGCAGCCGCAGCACAATCACTTCGAGCGCGGCCAGGTGACGGATCATCAGGATGAAGGAAACAACAAAAAAGACCGCGCCGATAGATGCGGCCAGCGGCGACCAGGTACCGGCTCCGAGCAAACGGATGCCAAGGCCAAACCAGGTACCGAAGAGGACCACATAGTGAACACTGTAGATCAGCAGCGTCTCCTGGCCAATCTTCGGGATCAGGCCGGGCATATTTTTCCAAAGGCGCGTGATCCAGATAATGAGCGCCATAACCACCCAAACATCGCCAAGCCGGATTAACAAGTGACTGTTTAACCTCCGCCAATCCAGGAAACCGGACCATCCGGTAGCATCATAAATCGATGAAAGGGCTTCGAGCGAGAAGAAATGGAGAAGGAGGCCGGCGCCGAGCAGACCTGCCGGCAACCAGCGGCTGTTGGCGAGAGCCGGCCGTTTGGCCAGAAGAGCACCGCCCATTCCCCCGATAAGGGTATAACCGATCCAGGGAAGAATGGTAAACGTACTGTACCCGAAATTAACAAAATAGCCGGCAATACCTGTCGGAACGCTGTTCCAGTTGCCAGCGGCGACGATGGGTTCCAGGTAAAAAACGGAGAGCCCCGCCACACCCAGAACCAGGGGAAGCGGCAAGCGAATTTCTTTATGAAGAACAAACAAACCGATCAGGGTCAGCAGCGCCAATGCAATCACATGAAGAACGTCTGCGCCCCAGAACCAGGGGGAAAGTTGAAAACCGTAGAGCAGACCCGGCAAACTGAGGCGAAGCAGGTAGCCCAGGCAAAGCAGTTGAAGCACACGGGTCAAACCCTTGAACAACCGTTCATTCTCCCGCCAGGGTTTGGCCGTCTTGCTGAGTAAATACGTGAAGACCAACCCGGAGGAAAAGAAAAACACCGGAGCCGTTATGCCGCGCATAAAAGCCCAGGAAGCGTAAATCCAATTGTCGGGATCCCGGAAACGATCGGCGAGCATGGTGTCAACAAAGTGCCCTTGCAACATCATCAGGATGGCAAATGCACGCAGTACATCCAGAAAAATGATGCGACTGGACGAAATGGGAGGAGAAACCGTGTTGATGGCCGTCAGGATTATTCGTGAAGAAGCGAAAAGAGGCAATTCGCAGCAGGCGACGTTATTTGGTATTGATTTGCCGCTAAAGTTGCCGCGAAAGGGGTATCCGTGATCAAATCCGGCACCAATCTTGATGAGTCCCGGAGCGTTCCAAGACCCTGATTATGCCGGATTTTTCCTTGGTCTCTATGCTGCTAAATCCGATCTTTAGTAAACTGCAGGCAAAGCTACTCAATGCTTTACCAATTTTTACCATGCTTTGTACGTTGGACAGGGTATTTGGTTTTTCCCTTTTCCCAATCTTGTCATGAACATCCTAAAAACCATAATGTTGGGAATTTCCCTTTGCTGGTTATGGCAAACCGCTTCGGGTCAGGTGGGAAACCGGCTTTCCCCCGACCTGAAATCCGTTGTTGACTCCCTGATTTCCACGCAGATGCAACGGCAGCATATCGTCGGTTTGTCAGCCGCATTGATTTGCCGGGGCGAGCTGGTCTATGTAGGAGGTTACGGTTATGCCAACCGCGAGGAAAAGGTGCCTGCTGAACCCGGAACATTCTATCGCTTAGCCTCGTTGTCCAAAACCATTACGGCCACGGCTGTGTTGCACGCTGCCAGCGAAGGGCTGATTGACCTTAAAGCGGATATTCGCCAGTATGTTCCCGAGTTTCCGGACAAAGGACTGGGTCCGGTCACCATTGAGCAATTGCTGGCCTGCGAGGGCGGGCTCCAGCACTATGAGCAAACTGCGCCGCTCAACCGGG
>JANNSM010000047.1:0-5012 GCA_031402635.1 Bacteroidota bacterium
GTCGCGAGCCGATCAACTAGCTCACCAACTAAACAAGCTAAACCTTGAGCGTCAGGACACTGAGCAGTTTGTCAAAGCCCGTGCGATTAGTGCCTTACAGTCCCAAAAAACACTCCCGGCTGGCATAGTCGTTTGGGACAAGGAATTTCATACCGGGGTCATCGGCATAGTTGCGCAACGCTTGGTTGAAATGTTTCATCGGCCAACAGCAGTTGTCGGAATTGATTCGGACGGAATTCTTAAAGGTTCGGTCCGCGGAGTTAAAGGATTTAGCGTCGTCGACGCCTTGGAGGAGCTATCGAAGTATCTTCTTAAATTCGGCGGTCATGCTGGCGCCGGGGGATTTTCAATCGAAAGTAAAAATATCGAGAAATTTCAGGAAGCTTTTCACGAGTATTGTTCAGAGAAACTCGGCGACCGGCTTGGTAAATCTATTGTCGAAGCTGACACCGAAGTTCGCTTAGCCGACCTTTCCCTTACCTTAATCTTAGAACTGCGCCGCTTTGCGCCATTCGGGGTCGGAAATCCCAGCCCCACACTTTTGGCGCGCGGGGTTAAAGTTCTGGGGGTTTCAACTATTAAAGGGACCCACCTAAAAGTTCAATTCGCTGACGGCAATCACAAATTGACCGGTATGATTTGGCGTACCACCGAACATCCGGCGCTCAAGACTGGCGCCCGCGTTGATCTGGCCTTCCGGGCTGAAGAAAACCGGTACAACGGCCTTTCGGCAATTCAAGCCAATATTCAGGCGGCGGCAGCTGCCTAAAATAGTCTGGCTATGCCCTCGGGCCATGGAAGCACTTAAACTTTCTCTAAGCGTTTAGCGCGAGGTGGCGCATCTAGTTATAGGTCGATAAAGAGAGCCTCCTGCGAATTGAATTCAAGCTCCAGCAGTGAAGTTTTGCCAGTTCCTCTGGCCTCAAAAACGTTTTCTCTTTCGATTTTCAATCCGAGCTGAGGCGATAGACGATAAGAGGATTTTTTGGCGTTCCTATTAAAACTATCGGTCCTTTGATCGGATTTGTTTAGAGCGCGGCCGCCAGCAGGAATATATCGCCGCCACCAAAGGAAATGATGCGAAATATTTGGCCATTTCAAATGGATTCCACCACTTTTTTTTCGGGGACTTGGTCCAGGTGTTCGAGCCAGGAACCCTGTACTGCGACAAACCATCCGGGCTGCTAATCTCCATTACCACCACCAAGAAAAACTTCAACGCGAAAAAGGCTTGCCGGCGGGTTGTGCGAGAGCGGTAAGTTTGAAGAAATGCCTGTACACTTTCTGATGTCAAAGGCAAATGATGTCGACGACAGAAGACGATAAAGCGCCGGATCCAGCTACGGTAACGAAGAGTAGTGGCCGGAGATAATGCGTGCGCCTTCCCCGCAGCGTCGAAGCGCGCACGCAATTTCCCAAAATCCTCGTTATTTTTAGTGGCCACATGTTCATATTCGCGGGTTTGGTCCAAAAGTTTCGTCCCCCCGTAAACACTTGCCGAGTTTCCCAGTAGTTTCCTGCCAGTTTCCCCTAGTTAGGGAAACTGGCGGCACCTTCAGACCCGCGGTAACTGCTTGAAATCGCGTAGAAATAATTTGATTAGGTTGCCTAAGCATCTGAAGTTTCCATAATATCTTATAGTTTCGCTGGGTTTCCTGCTGATTTGGAGGCTCTGTTGATCCCTATGTTATCCGATTAATCCATGTTTCAGCTCAAAGCACTAACAATGGCCAGCGCTATACTAGTGCTGCCTGGCGTTCTTATACCTGCTGAGGTGCTAGCCGAATGCCAATGGGAATATTGCTTTAGCGCCCCTCTAAAAATCAAAAGTTGCAAAAATATCGATTCGACTAGAACTTTCAAAGCATGTGGCCCCGCATGCGACGAAGGCGTCTTGTTTTACACTTACAAACTCACACTTGGCCTTGGCGAGCTTAAGCCTTGTCCATCCAGCGAAGTGCCTAAAACATTTCCAAAAAGTTATCTGTACACCGATCCTAATCCTCAATTTTGTGAGTATCTTCGGGGGAAGCAACGCATCGGACATTTTCAGTCATACTGTTGCAATGAGAGTAATCCCCGGTGTTTGCCTGCCGTCTTAAACAAGGTTGATTAAAATCGGATAACAATTTACTCCAAAAGATTCGACCCCTTGTCGCTTAAGGTTTCGTTTTGAGATATTTATTGGCGTCGAACTTTTGAGTTTTGACGTTATATTTTCGAAAGTTCATATGAGCGCCGCAAATAATAAGACTACGGAATCTCAGCAAACCAGGCTGGTAGCAGCTGCCAAATGGTCAGCCTATAGACACGGTCTCTGGGGTTTCATTTATTCGATGTCAATGATGAATTTATTTATCATGGAGACGATACCAACAGCAGATAGGGCTACTGGGCAAAAATTCGTGACGTTCATAATACTTTTATTGCCCGTGATATTTTTAAGTTTCATCAGGCCAGGTGACCATAAAATTCTGATGGAAAATGCAACTCGTGACATCAACCCCGCGGACCTCGCGCGAGTCAAAACTAGGGAAGGACGCAGATACTTTTTTAGTATCGCAGTATTGGCTGTGTTTTACGGACTTCTTATCTGGTACAAGGAACAGTTCGAAATATAACCATCAAATCCACCAGTTTGTCGCGCACGACTTGCGGGGCAATTCGTGCTACAGTGCAGCGCGACAACTGGTGATTTTGACCGTTATCCCGCTTGATATATGTCGAAAGATTTTGAATTAGTTGAACGCCGTCCCACCCCTCATGAGCTTCTTGGTGCGCTCGTGGCAATTTTTCCCACATTCCAAAATACATGGGATTCTGAAGAAAACTATTTTCGGAACAAAGACGGATCGTTTACGTACCATGGCATCTTCAGCGAAATGACTACATTCATTCGAAATAACTATGAAGTAATTTCTGAAGATTCCCGCACGGCTTTGTTTCGATTGGTGGAAGAATGTGTCAACACCGACACAAATTCAGAAAGTGGTGTATCTAACGCAGCTTGCACGTGCTTCCTTGAAAACCTGGCAGGAGAGGGAAAATTCTCGGAAAACGTATCTCGTTATCTTGGCCCCAATTCAAAAGAATATTTCGAGAAGTGGAACCAATAGCGGGATAACCAACAAGTGGTACGGATTTTGGGCCAAGCACGCCACCGGAAATTTGATTGACTAAGCAGGCCCAAAACCCCACACTTAAGACGTTATCTTTTGATCCAACATGAAAATAAATCTCCCATCCTGGTTTGTAGGTGGAATTTTAGGCCCTCTTATATTTGGACTTTTTTCTCCTTTAATTGTTTTATTTTTATCTTCAATACAAACAGGAGATATGGGCGGCGGGTCCGGGGCAGGGTTGATTGTACTTCTAGGGCTAACTTATACCATTGCTGCGTTCTCTGGAGTTTTGCTGGTTCTTTTTGCAGCCATCATGAAGGTTTGCAAATTTAATCCAGAGCAAAAAATTGGAAATAGAAGTTTGCAAAATGTAAATAGAATTTTAGCACTTATTTTAATTTTACTATGCTTACTAATTGCAATTCTAAGATATATATATTCTCAATCCTGGGTTTATTGGATTCTCGTTATAGGTGTAATGTTTGTGATGGGATTGTGCTTCTTGTCAGATAACGAACCAGATACAAAAGATAGGAGATAACAATACGCCCGACGCGGAACGGGACCGCGAGCGCTTTTTGGACTTTGAAATTGCCTTCTGGTCCCGCCCGGTCGGCGTAAACGTTATCCTTTGTAGCAAATATCAGAAATGCAAATCGCAACAGTGAATAGGCGACTTTTCATCCTGGTTCTTCTGGGGATAATAGCACTCCAATTCATTCCATATTTTCAGCGTTTTCAAGAGCAGTCACCGGCGCCTGAAAATCTGTCAGCAGACTCTTTGTTATTCAAACAAAAGTGGTTTTTGCATTCTGTGCGAACTAATGGCCCTAATCAGACGTTACTTTGGTCATTTCCAGAATCGTGGGATTGGTTGAAAAATGACGAATCACGATTTTGGATTCAGTTCGGAAAAGATGGTGCCTGGTCAGCAGAAACAGGCTGTAATCATATAAATGGAACTTGGGCGGCTAAAAAAAACGGTGGAGAAATGAACCTGTCATTAGGGTTCTCAACACTAGTTGGGTGTATTGCATTTGAAAGGATTGATAACAGAGAAAGAAGCTTGATGGAGATAGAAGACCAGTTTCTTGGGGCGCTGCGGTCAACTCTAAGATATGTAGTTTCAGGCGACGAATTGCTGCTTTTTTTTGATAAAGATGAAAAAGCTTTAATTTTTAAAACCAAAAGAGTGATTACTTAATTTAGATTGGTGATAAACAAGGATAACAATTCACGCCACCGGAATTGTAACCGCGAGAATTTTTAAGTGAATAGGATTACATTCTGGGTTACAATCCGGTGCGCTTAACCGTTAGATTAAGCCGCCTAGCGGCGGGTTGCCTCCCCGAACATTTCCAGGAAACATTTTCCTCAAAGATGCGAACAGCATTAAGTGAGGAATCGAAAACCAGCCTTAGAAGTTGCCGACATATTCCGGAGAGCCTTTCCGAAAGTTTCGTTATTGGCCCAACTTTCTTTCGACAAACGACGAATAGCACAAGCGATAATGTTTTGTCGAACAAAAAAGTTGGGCGGACACATCAGTCGGTGCATTGCCTGTGATCATACTGAACAATCATACAACTCTTGTTGGAATCGCCACTGCCCAAAATGTCAAGGTGGCTTGGCGTTTCGCTGGGTCCAGAAGCGTCGCGAAGAATTGCTCCCGGTGCCGTATTTTCACCTTGTATTCACATTACCATCGGAGCTTTGAAGCTTGTGTTACCGCAACAAACGGCTGATGTACGACTTACTGCTACGAGCTTCAGCCGAAGCGATAGCCGATACGGTTAAGAGCCGTTTTCATGCCCGTGCCGGGCACATAGGAATTGTGCATTCCTGGAACCAACAACTGCAGTACCACCCCCACGTCCATCACGTGCTGCC
>JANNSM010000048.1:0-1618 GCA_031402635.1 Bacteroidota bacterium
GCCCCAGCTGGACAAGCATCCAATACCCCGCGAATTTGCCGCCTTGCCGAAGCCATATCGAGATGCTTCTCCTTTTCCTTCCAAATGTCCTCCAGCCACAAATCCACCTGAAACAGCCGTATTCCAGCTTCCCCCATTCGCCGAATATTGTGTGCCGGCAATTCTTCCCAGCTCCAGCGACCGCCGGTGACATGGGTAAGAGCATACATAAAAGGCAGTTCGGGTTGTTGGTTGACGTAGAGCGTTGCTTGGCCGTTCAGTGGGCGAATCTCAGCGGTTTGCGGGCGCTGGGCGAAGAGAAGGGTAGGGAAGAGGACGAGTAAAAGGGCGAGTATTTTCATGACAAGAAATAGGCTTTCAAACCTTTATTCACATGAACTTCTAAATTTCCAAATAAAACCGCTCCAAAATTTACCTTGAATTCTGCAAGATGTCTGCTATACGCTCCGCCGCTTGGCCGTCCCAAAGTGGTGGGATTTGTCCGGTTTTCCAATTTCCTGCAAGGATTTGAAGGATTTTTGTGTGGGCCAGTTCGGGGTCTAGATCAGCGAGCAGTTCGTTGCTGCCAATTGACACCGTCACAGGACGCTCCGTTGTCTGGCGAAAGGTCAGGCAGGGTACTTGCAAATAGGTGGTTTCTTCCTGAATCCCGCCCGAATCGGTGAGTACCACTGCGGCGTTTTCCATCAAACTCAAGCATTCAAGATAACCCTGCGGCTCCAGCAAATGGAGGTTTTTGTTGTGGAACAGGCGAGATCGCAGCCCAAAGTTCTCCAAATTATTTAGGGTGCGTGGGTGAATCGGAAATACAACAGTCAAGTACTGCGAAATGCGCTCCACCATTTGCAAGAGAATAATCAGACCTTCCAGGGTGTCCACGTTGGAAGGACGGTGCATGGTCATCAAGGCATATCCTTTGGGCTGCAAACAGAGCTTGATGATTGTATTTTCCTGAGCGGCTTTAGGGCGGTAATGCACCAGGGAGTCAATCATACAGTTGCCGACAAAAAACACCTTTTCAGGGGGTATACCCTCGCGACTTAGGTTGTCCATCCCAGCCTGTTCTGTCACGAAAAGAAGATCAGATATGGAATCGGTCAGGATGCGGTTGATCTCTTCTGGCATCTTCCGGTCGCCGCTGCGCAGACCGGCTTCTACGTGGGCTACAGGGATTTGCATTTTGACCGCTACGAGTGCGCAAGCAATGGTAGAGTTTACATCGCCGACCACTAAAACCCAGTCAGGCTGCTCTTTTTCAAGGATTTCTTCAAAAGCCAGCATGATTTTAGCGGTCTGTTGGGTGTGGCTGCCACCTCCGATACCAAGATAAAAATCAGGCTTCGGGAGTTCGAGTTGTTCAAAAAAAACCTCGCTCATCCGCGCATCGTAGTGCTGGCCTGTGTGCACGATTTTTGACTCAATGCCGGATCTTTTTTTGAATGCGCGGTGTAATGGGGCCACCTTCATGAAGTTAGGACGTGCGCCGACGACGGAGAGTATTTTCATGAATGGATTATTTTACGGCATGGCCGTAGGCGACGTATTGCCATTTTGAAGGAATGAAAAACAAGCACTGGTCACACCAAGCGAAAAAGGTTTTTAGCCATTCAGGACGTGG
>JANNSM010000049.1:0-2290 GCA_031402635.1 Bacteroidota bacterium
TACAAAAACGATGCCTGAACGGGGAATGATGGTCTGATCCTCGCCGTTAAACCACACGACCGGACAATCATTGAGAACCACCGGCAATAATCCGTGTTCCGGGTGCCCAATGCAGGCTTCCGGATCAATATTTGTCACCGCACCGGAGGACGCTTTTCGCGGCCGGACACCACGGCGGATTGATGCTCGGGAGGCCGTATAACTATTCCCCAATAAGAGAACGGCTTGGCTCCCGGCTACAGCCTCGACTTGAATTTGCGAACGATATCCGGTTACGATCAACCGGCTTTCAGCACTCCTGCATTCACCGCGGTATAGCATCCAGGACAAACCCAGGATTAACATTCCGGCTGCAGATGTACGCTGCGCGACCGTTGAAAAATTGCCGGAAGATCCGGAAAAGTAAAGGAGTATAGCACTAAACAATAAGACAGCAGACAGCGCAGGCAAAGGATAAAGACCAATTACAGCCATTGGCAACTCGCCGACCTGATTCATTGCCTTAAACCAAAGTTCGATGGAAAATGAGAGTATTGAGCCCAACATGCCAACCGGTAAAATGCCCGACAAACAAAACAGGACAACGCATCCGGCCAGGAAAAATCCCACGAGGGGAACTCCCACCAGGTTACCCAGCAAAAAATGTGTGGGAAAAACACTGAAGTAATGCCAGGAAGCCGGCAAGCTACCCAGTTGGGCAGCAAGCGAAAGTGCCATCAGGTCCGCCAGGTGCTTTCCGAAAAATCCTCCCCAGCAAATCCGTTGCCGGATCGCAGGATAAACCCATAGAATCCCAGCTACGGCAGCAAAAGAGAGCTGAAAACCAACGGAGCGCAAAAGAAAGGGCTGAATGCTCAATAAGACCAGCGCCGTACCCGCCCAGGCATTCCGGCCACCGCTTTTGCGTTGGGCTAAATTGCCGAGAGCCATCATGCTAAACAGGAAGGCGGCTCGCAAGGCTGAAGGCGCCGAGCCACAAAGGAGCGTAAAAAACCAAACCCCTCCGGTAGCGATAAAAAATTGGAGCAGCCTGATTTTGCGGGACCGCCGCAGATCAGGCGAGACGAAATTCAGTACCCGTTGAATCAGCAGGTAGACAAGACCGACGTGCATTCCCGAGACAGCGAGGATATGCAAGGTACCGGCTTTTGAAAAAGCCTGAAGTGTTTCTTTGTCCACTTCGGATTTCCAGCCCAGGCTGACAGCAGCTAGCAAGGCCCGGGTTTCCGGATCAGGTACAGCGTTGTCCAGGCTCGACAAACTGTGTCTTCTGATCCGATCTACCAGTGCGCGCAAACCGCAACCGGTCTTAACCAACCGCCAGTGTTCCGGCTCCAACCGGGCTTCCAGGTAGATTCCCTGGCTGGCCAGGTAGGTAGCCCGGTCAAATTCAACCGGATGAGCCCGATGAACCGGTTTGGAAATCATCAATCCTGCCATCAACAAGCTGCCCGGTATAAGCGAGTCAAGACCTTTGGCGCGGATGGCCAGGCGACGGCCAGCTTCCGGATTCGCCCATCCATCTCCGACAGGGGCATTCCGATGCGAATTGGTTGACATGATCCTGCAGGCCATTGAGGAATAACCGCCGTTAGCGCCACCAGCACCAGGGATAGCGGGAGAGAGGACTTTAAGAAGTACGGAGCCTTCCCAAACTTCAGGGGAATAGTGGCTCAGGGGTACTTTCCCAAGACGATGAACGGCTTCCTGTTGTCCATACGCCATACCCAGCAACAGCCAGACCATCAGCGCGTGAACACCACTCCACCAGCGCAGCCGATAGCTTCGGACCAGCAATGACCATCGCGTCATCACCATAAACAGCAGCGCAGCAGTTATTGCCGCTGCCTCCAGGGGAAATTGCCCGCACCATCTGGCGGACCCAAGGAGCAGGCCGCCCAACAGTGGAAGTAACATGCGCAACAAAGGCAGCCCGGCTAAGACGGCTCCCTGCGTTGAATTGGACTTAGAAAGGATACGGGATCTGGACTTGGACCTGTGCACGGCGCCAAGCTAAATCACAAACAAAACCGGACTTCCATTTTGGAAATCCGGTTTTGTGGTTGTGGAAAGAATTATTCATTCCACTGAACACCGACTTAAAAAAGAAAGGCTCACTGAACGTACGTTCAGCGAAGGACGCTGATCGCCCGCGATACCGTACGACCATTTTCACGGACCAGCAACCGGTATTGACCGGCTGGCAATCCGCTTACGTTTAAGCTGAGTTGCCCTGTCAGCCGCTGAACGGGCAACATGCGCTGCCCTAAAACATTCAGCAGTTCAACGG
>JANNSM010000050.1:0-5159 GCA_031402635.1 Bacteroidota bacterium
CATAGAACGTGACTACTTCCTGATCCCACTGAAGGTTCCCGAAGCACGCAAAAATGAATATCATGGTCTGCTGCGCGGCTTCATCAAAAAGATCTTCTCCCTTTGTCGAGAGAAACTCGACCAGATCTGATAAATCCACAATCCGGCCATCGTTCAGTTTGCCGTTCTCAGAGCAAAACATCGGGAGCAGCTGATGCTGGAACAAAAGCATTAGTCCTTCTGCTCGATCTTTGAAGTCAGTGCGAGTATAATTCTGATTGAGTGCCCAAACATAACCGTGCAACCATCGGGGCAAATCCCGGACGGTAAAAATACAACAATTGCCGACGAACCCGGTTCATGCCATTTTGGCAGAAAATGGTCTTATTAGTGGAGTTAGCCTTCGGTTCCCAAGGCCATTTACCGTGCGCAACGACATTGTACGAAAAACAGGCGGGAATGGCCGGTGGTTCCCTTGAATTTCCCGCCAACGGGACTTCGTACAAGCTCATCTGCGATGTGCATCAAGATAATCTGAAGAAGAAGCGACGGTGATTATGCTTGCAATGAAAGGATGAAGATTGCCATAATAGTTGTCAAGTATTTTGAAAAATAGATAATTAGGTTGACTATTCTACTTACCTTTCAAAAAGCTTATATGAAACAACACTGCATTTATTGGATGTTATTTTCAGTCAACGGCAGCGGGGCTTAGACGCAGCAAATCCGCATGACAAAGCCTATTTGGACTACATGACCTTTCGGTTAGATACCCTTTATTCCGGTTCAGACAGCCTGACCCCTGCCTCCCTCGCCCTGTTGCATGAACTGGGCACCAAAGAGCACCAGGCAGGAGTTTGGGCGCTGAACCTGTTGGAACGCGCCACAGGGGTTCG
This sequence comes from Bacteroidota bacterium, assembly GCA_031402635.1. Classification (GTDB taxonomy): domain Bacteria; phylum Bacteroidota; class Bacteroidia; order Chitinophagales; family BACL12; genus WGOA01. The sequence goes on from JANNSM010000050.1 coordinate 876, forward strand.
TTACGAGGAAGAGTTTGATCCGATTGAAGACGAAATGATGGTGGAAACGGTGGATTTTGCCCGCACGGTGGAAATGAAGCCTCCCGTATTGCAAGTGTTCCCCAACCCAGCCGCTGACATTGTTTATGTTATGGGCACGTATGAAGGTGACCAGAGCGGCTATGTGGAATTGATGGGCATGCAGGGCGAGCGACTGGCCTGGCGCACCCTCCGGTCAGGCGAGTTGATTTACTTTGATTTAACAAACCTCCCGAGCGGCGTTTACACGGTCCGCCTGGAAGGCATAGCCCAGCGCGATGTGGTCCGTTTCGTTCATCATCGGTAGGCTCCTGTGGCTGAGTTTGTTGCTGTGCCTTGGTCTGTGCAGGGCTCAGGGGCAGGAGACATTTTCGAAGTTCTATGAATATGAGTCTTCGGTTTTGCAAGGCTTTACGGATATTGCAGAATTGGACTCTGCGTATTTGCTTGTGGGCAGTGGTCGAGATAGTACATTAAGCAGGCAGATTATATTTTTATCACTTGTTCACCATAATGGCACATTGCTGAAGCAGCGGACTGTAAGAAACGATACGATAAGCATAGCCGCAGAGCGTTTGGGCAAAATCGTAAAATGTGGTGAGTATTGGTATGTTGCTTGCATGGGAGTTACCTCAGGCCTCGGTCCTTCTGCAGGATTGATTTTGGCCATTGATGACACGTTGGGGATGCACCGAGAGATTTTTCTGGATCATGAGCCACAGGAAGAGCTGTTGGGGTTGACCTGCTGGCGGAATCAGTACATCTATGCTGCGGGTTATAGCCGCCCTTCGTTTTTAGAGAGCCAGGACTTATGGTTTGTGCAATTGGATACTGCGGGTAATGTGTTGCGCGATACCACCATAGGACAGAATGTGTTTGAGATAACTGTGGGGATTGACACTTTGACTGGCGGAAGGCTGATTACGGCACCGGCACGAAACGACTACTTTGTTGATGGTAAGTGGAATCTGGTGATTATGACACTGGATACGGCGTTAAGTGTTTTATCCGAGGTGACGCATACAGGGCCAGGGGAATATTGTGCGGGCCTCATTTACACGACTTTTGATGGTTCTGTCGCCATGATTGGCTGCTATGATACTATGATTGTGCCAAGCGAATTTGATTTTTCTTACTTTTTATCAAAAATTAACGGAAGTGGTGATTTTATTTGGAAGCATTATTTAGGCTATTATGAATTTCACACCTTTAGTAATATAATTGAAACAAATAATAACGACTTAGTCAGCGTCGGTTTCTTCAACCACCCCCGCCAAGACACCGTCAACGCCATCCGCGCGCACATCATCAGCGTTGACAGCAGCGGCAACCGCAACTGGTACCGAGAGTATTACGCACCAGCCAATTATGACTACAACAGCGAGTTGTACGATGTCATCCAAACTGCGGATGGTGGCTACTTGGCCTGCGGCAGAAACATTCGCATCAACGGCCAGGCGCGGGCCTGGCTGCTGAAGCTGGACAGTATTGGCTGCCTGATCCCGGGCTGCGACACACTGGGAATGGGCATCGGCTTGCCGCCCGTTCAATTGAGCCTGGATGATAACCTGCAGGTGTATCCCAATCCGGCTTCAGACCAACTCCATCTGCTTTGGCGGGTTGATCCGCAGCAGGCAACGGAAATAACCACCTACCAATTGATCGGCCTGGACGGCCGTGTGGCCTTGCGCGGCGAGATCCCGCAAACTAACGGACGGGTGTTGCTTCGTGTGGGGAACCTTTCGCCCGGCATGTACACGGTATTGCTGCAACACGGCGAGGACCGGTTTTCGCGGCAAAAGGTAGTGGTGGGGCGGTAATGCTTTCCAACTTATACTGACGAGAACTAGCAATGCGTCAATACTTCCAGCATACACAAGCAGGGCTTTGAATCCCTGCCCTCAAAAAATCAGCAATAACAGCAGCCACGCAACCGGCGCCACAAAAAACAGCGAGTCAAAGCGGTCAAGAAAACCGCCATGGCCCGGCAGGATTCCACCGGAATCTTTGGTGTGGTAGGCGCGCTTAAGCCGCGACTCCGCCAGATCGCCAAGGGTGCCAAAAACCGTGGCGGCCAGGGCCATGATCAACCATTGTCCCAGGCCAAGTTCCGTATCCAGTCTGCTTAACCCAACAGCCATGGCGAGGCCGAGGGCCATTCCCCCGAAAATCCCTTCCCAGCTTTTATTGGGAGAAATGGACGGCGCAAGTTTGGTGTGACCAAACCGCGAGCCCGCAAAATAGGCGCCCACGTCGTTTGACCAGATCAGGAAGAGGATCCCCATCACCAGCAGCGGCTGAAAACCCGAACCCGCCCCGATGTCGGTCATGGCAGCCATGGGCAGACCGATCCAACCCGCACCGGCCACCGCCACAATTGCCGCGCGGCGGTTCCCGCGATCCTTTAGCGCCAACCCGAGCAGCATCGCGACGGGGACCAACAACAGCGACCAGCGGAGCCCGTCAAGCGCCGGAAAAATCCAGGTCAGCGGCAACCCGAATCCGAGTAAAAAGGCGGGCAAAGCCGGGAAATAAGCCGGCCGCCGGTGCCATTCATGGGTGAGCTTCCCCAATTCCCACAAGCTCAACGCGGCAATGAGCCCGAAGGCAAAAGCCAGGCTGGCCGGATGCCCGAAAACGGCTGTCAGAAATATTGCGGCACCGGCAAGGCCGGTCAGCAATCGTCGGCGCAAGTCCTTCATGGAAGATGGGGCCATTATTCCTCGCGGTCCCTGACCGGACCAGGTTGTAGGGGAAGCCGCCGGGTAACCGGGTCAAGTCCCGACCATGGGGGGGGAGCATCGCGGTCGCGGTACTGATAAACCAGCGCCAAAGTCAGGACCACCCCGGCCAGCCCTACAATTGCCCAGACCAGCATTGGATTGCCGGTATCTGCGGCCTTTTCCGGGCCGGCAAACCAACTGTAAATGATATAAACGGCGTTGTTCAGAAAGTGCGCCAGGATGGGCACCCAGAGATTGCGGCTCCACAAGTACAGATAGCCGAGAATGACTCCCAACAGCAGCCTTGGTACAAAGCTGAAGAACTGCATGTGAATGGCTGAAAAAATTAGTGCCGCAGACCAGACGGCGACATGGCCGTTTCGCGTGCCCGCCTCGATCAGGCGTTGCAGCAAACCCCTGAAAATCAGCTCTTCCCACGCGGCAGCCAATACGGCTACCATGAAAAAAGTGGTCAGCCCTTCAATCGGGGTAGCCGGTCGCATGAGGGCAGTAGTCAGCCGGGCGGCCTCTTCTTCCCAATTCCGGGCAGTTTGCAGCCACTCGCTCTGCCAGGGCAGTTCCTGATTCCAGGCATTGAGCCAGTCAATCAGTGGACTTGCCGCTACCATAGCCAACACGGCAAGACCCATCAGGACCCAGGCTGGCCGCCTATTCGTTCCCGTATTTCCCACCGGGTGCCCACTGACCAGGTACAGAAACAGGCCACCGGCAAACAACTTTCCGGCGCTTACCAAAATGTTGATCAGCTTAATGGCAAATAAAACGGCGGGGTCCTGAAGATCGGCATCGCTGGGCCTGAACAGCACATCCTGCACATCCTTCAGCTCCTTTGCCCCCACCAGCGGCATAGACAGCACGAGGCCGATACTGGCCATGAAAGACTCCATCAGCAGATAGAGCCCGAAGAGCAAAAAAAGCAGCCCGGGAAGGCTGAGATATCGTAGAGCACCCCGCAGGGACATGCTTTGCGTAAATTTGTGCCGAAGTTATGCTTTCCGTTCCGGGCCTGGGGTACCGGCGAAGGGTTCCTTCGCCCTAAACTGATCATGGTAAAAATTGCACATCTTGACCTCGGGGATTTTCCCCTGCTTCTGGCGCCCATGGAGGATGTCAGCGATCCGCCCTTTCGCATCCTGTGCAAAGAAGCGGGCGCAGACCTGGTATTTACCGAGTTTATTTCTTCGGAAGGACTGATTCGCGATGCCGCAAAGAGCGTGCAGAAGCTGGATATTCTGGAGCAGGAGCGGCCGGTGGGCATCCAGATTTTTGGTGCCGAGCTGGAATCCATGAAGCAATCCGCGCGGATTGTTGAAGCCGCCGGTCCTGACCTGCTGGACATCAATTACGGCTGCCCGGTCACCAAAGTGGTTTGCAAAGAGGCCGGCGCGGGCATTCTTCGCAATATTCCCAAAATGGTGAGCCTTACCGCGGAAATTGTAAAAAGCACCACGTTGCCGGTCACCGTCAAGACCCGTTTGGGCTGGGACGACAGCACAAAATATGTGGTCGAAGTGGCCGAGCG
>JANNSM010000051.1:0-34694 GCA_031402635.1 Bacteroidota bacterium
AGGGAACCGCCAATCTTGATTTGGTACTTCAATTGGCCAGCGGTGCCAAAGGCCATGATCTGGAGGGTTACCGGGCTGATTTTATCCGCATGGCGGGCAGTTCGCGTGCCGTGATGGCAGGGCGTTAACCTTAGATCCGACCATTGGGTAATGCTTCAGGTCAGCGCCGGCGGCAACAGGAAAATTTTGTGAAAGAGGTAATAAGGCGAAGAGGCGTTTCCTCCAGGGGAAGCGCCTCTTCTTTTAGTGCATTCACGCTTGAATTTTCAGATTGTCGGCCAGGTCTCGGCTAAGTGATGGGGCTTTCCACAAGTATCCCGTGTACACTTGTTCCGACTGCTAGCGGATTGCCCGCTATTTTCGCACTTATGCGCGAATGGATCGCCGCCATTTTCAGGGGACTTTTTTTCTTGCTGTTGCCTGCATCGTTGCATGCACAGACCGCACCAGGCGGTCAGGGCCAATGGCTTTGGAAAATTCGCTCGGGTGCACAAGAGTCTTCTTCTTATTTATTCGCGGTGCTTCATCATGCAGATCCGGCTTTTTCTGCGGCATTTGAGCAGATTACTCCTGTTTTTCAACGCTGTGGATTTTATGCAGGAGTCTGGCCGGCCGATGCGGTAAGCCGCAATGAATTGATGGGTTTGATTCTCCGCGAGGATCAACAGACGATCAGAAAAGAATATCGAAAGCCGGGTTATTCAGCATTGGATCAACTGGTCCCGGAACGCCTGGGAGACGACTTGCTTTCGTATGTCAGTTGGCAACCCATCTACCTCCGTCGCTTACTTCAGGACGCAGGCCGCAAAAATCAGGGGCAGATTTTCTGGGAAGATGGGCTCCATTATCTGGCCAGGAGTTTGGCAATGCCGGTTCATTTGATCAATTCTCCGGAAACCATTAGTGAATTAATCAATGATATTCCCCTGGAAGAACAGTTGGAGCTTGTCAGGAAATACGGAGAAATGGCCGGTCGTCAGGACTCTGTGCTGGATCAATACGCCGGTTTTTATGTGACCGGTGACTGGGATGGCTTGGCCACGCTTTGCCGCGAAACAGAGGGCGAAGCCGCCGCCTTGCGACTGCTGGATGGTCTGGCACTGAGTACCGCGACAGGCATCCTGGAATCGGCGTCTGTGCCGGGTGGATTTTACACCATTCCCGCAGAACTTCTCGGCGGGTCTGACGGGGTATTGAACAAGCTGAATCAACTGGGCGTTGAACTGGAGCCCGTTCCTGTTTCACAATTTATTACCGATCTCAAAGCCGCTTTGCCCGCTTGGATGATTGAAGAGGCCGGCTTGACCGCCAATCCTGCTTCTGAACCGCAAGTGGCAACCCATATTGCCATTGTTTCTGAAAATGTTTCTGAAAATGCTAACCAGGAGGGAGTTAATCCTTTGTTCACCAGTCTGGATGCCTGGAAGGCGACCCCCCAACTTCCCCACACCGCAGATCCGTTTTCAGACTTTGTTGAATACCGTGATCTGGACACTTCGTTCTCGCGACAATGGATCCGGTATCAGCCCCGCGAGAAAGACTTTACGGTCAGACTTCCTTTTACGCCGGAAATCGTTTCCAACACGTTTCGCGCTGAAGGTGGGACCGTCGAAGTTCAAATCTACCTGCTGAACGACCCGTTGAGTGAATTGTATTACCTCATCAGCCGCAATCAATACCCGTCTCCTTTCGAACTTTCCGATCCCGCCCAGTTTTTTAGTAATGCTGTTGAAGGAACACGCGTTAAGTTCGATGGCTTGGTTTTAGCAGACCGGCCGGTTTCAACACCTTTATATCGGGGCCGGGAATTTGTGCTTTCGCTTCCAGACGCACGTTATCTGCGCGGCAGAATTTTACTGGTCAATAACAACCTGTTCCAGATCGTCACGATTGGTAATTTGCAGACCGCCTGGAGTGACCAGGCCGAAGTATTTCTCCGGTCCTTTGCCTTGCCAAGAGGAAATGTGCGCACGTGGGCTCATGTCTCCGGTGCCCGTTTCCGTGCGCGTATGCCTTTAGATCCGGTTGTTGCCCGGCGAGTCATTCAAACTCCTGGCGGACCGGTACAAGTTGATCTGTGGTCGTTGGATGACCCAATCAGCAATATCACCTATTTCATCAGCACCAGTCACTATCCGCCCGAGGTTGCAAAATCAAAAAAAGAATTTCTCGAAAGAATTGTTTCCGGGACGGTATCCAATTTGAACGGTACGCTCTCCAATGAAGAAAAAATCAAGACAGGCAGACACCAGGGTCGTTACGTAGAAATTCAAACGCCTGAAAAAAAATACCGGATCCGGTTTTTTCTTGAAGGGAGTGATCTTTATCAAATCATGTCCGGAGCTGAAGGGGATAAGGTAAACAGCGCTGACGTTGAATATTACTTCAAGTCCTTCGCTTTTCAGTGAAATTAATGGAGCCTGCGTTCATGGTGTTTCCCGGAGGAAATGATCAATGCGCTTAACAACCTGATCGGAATTGCCTAGTGCATGACCAAGACCGGGTAAGATTTCCGCGCGAATCAAACCCGGCAAGTGCCCTTCCGCCCTTTTTCGCAACCGCTCTGCATCAAAGAGTGCGTCCTGTTCCCCGCAAAGCAGTATCGATGGGTTGCGGACCGCTTGCAATTCCCGGCTGGGAAAAAGATATGGAAATTGGGCACCCGGGCTAAAATGCCGGAAAGTAATGTGGAACATGTCCACGATTTTGTCTAGCTGATCCGGGGTAAAACGATCGCTACTGCCCAGAATATTTGACTGAACAAAATGTTTAATGTTCAGGCGGCTGGGTCGCAGGATTGCTCTGCTAAATGCAGACACCATTCGGGGTCGAATGTGCAATCCGGTAAACCCGGCCGGCCCCATAAAGATGGCTTTTCGGATTCGCTCCGGCGCTACCTGAGCCATTTTAACGATCAGGAATCCACCAAACGACATCCCAACAATCGCGCACGAATCAACACCCAATTTATCGAGCAACTCGCTTAACCAAATACCATAACCCAGGCCTCGCACCGGAGGGCTCAACGGGCTGCTGTTATTGGGTTGCCCGATTACATCTACCAGATAAATTCTGTAATCCCCGGCCAGGCTTTGAAGGCTACCCGTAATTTCCCACATCATCCCGTTTCCTGACCATCCGTGTAGAAAAAGTACCGGAGGTCCGTCAGATTTGCCCCCCACAGCTACCCGGGTATTACCATAACAAGTATCAATGTCCAGCAGATCATAGGCTGTCCTGCTCTGCTGGTGAATGCCGTGATACCATTCCTGAAACGCTTTCCGGCCTGATTCAGACCTGAATTTTGAACGGTGGTGTTTCAATTCTGGCCGGGAAACTTGCCCTAAAGGTTTGCCGGGCCACATAAAGCGGTTAATTTTCCACTAGACATGAAAAAGATATCCTCCCTGTTTGCGTTGATGTTTTGTGCAGCCCTGGTGTTCGCACAATTGAATAATCCGTCGCCCATGATTGATTCTATAGGATTTGCTGATAAAATTATCGGAAAGGTTATTCTGATCGGCGATACCTGGGCTATTGAATCCGCCGAAAATGGCCATTTGCAGCGATATGTTCCAATCGGAGATGACAATTCCTGGAAATCAGAAGGTCAGGAAATTGTTTTTAGCGGTGTCATTGGTAAGCCCGATCCAAACGTCAGAATGATAGGCAATCCGCTTGAAGTCCGGGAATGGAGAAAACTATACAGGGCTCAACCGACCGATGAACATTGAACCAAACAACCCTGAAGTGAACCAATACCTTTAAGTGGTTGTTATACTATTGATCGTTTGTTAGTAAAGCGATCAACCTTTTTTTCGTAGTGCGTATTATTAGTTTGGGGACGGCAAATTGATTTTGCCGTCCTTTTTTTTTAGAACGGTCTGAGCCTAACCGAGATCATCTGTTCAAAACAGAAAGGGGGTTACCTGACCAACTGGAACAGGGATGCCTTGTAAACTGTATCCGGCGTTTTCAATTCCATCCAGTACACCCCGGAAGGCCAGGAAACACTTTGGCTGATTTCCAGATAAGTAGTCCCGGCTGGATTATCCAGATGCTCCTTATGCATCAAACGTCCGTCAGCAGACCAGATCTGCAGGATTCCGGAAGTAAGATTGCCATCTGTAAATTGGACAATTAACGGACCCTGCACCGGATTGCTTTGAGGAGTGATCCCCGCTTCGCGGAACAATGGCATGGTCACCGTATAGACATCAGTGCCGAAAGATGTTGCTTGACCGCAACCGGTAAAGATTCTCCAGTCATAGGTCTCACCAGGTTCCAGCGTATCCAGTGTCAGTACATTGGTCAGGGAATTCTGACTATTCCAGACACTTGTTCCGCTAATCCGCGTCTGCAGCAAGTAGCCTCTTGCGCCGGGTTGCTCTTCCCAATTGAATTCTAAGGTGTTAGGTCCGCCAATATTGGCCGTTGGATTGGTGGGAATTCGGCAATACAATTGTTTGAGCAAAAAGAAGTTGCCTGTGCGCAGTCCGTCAACGGATTTGTTCCTCGCACCAATCAGTAAATCAGCAAGTCCGTCGCTATCAACATCGCCTGGAGAATTGACAGCACAACTAAAGAAATCGCTTGGGGCTAACTTGATTCCCAGGCCCCCGCTTGTTTCACTGATTTTATCGAAAAAAACGGGTATTCCATCCGATTGCAGGTATAGGATATACACCGCCCCTTTGTCTAAGATGCCGTCATTGCTGTCGTCGTCACCCGGGGAGCTGACGGCAAGCTCAGGGATACCGTCATTATTTAAATCATCAATTTTTGCCAAAGCGAAACCAAAGGCATCCCCCGGATCCAGCACGGTGCTCAAAAGCGGCAAATCCACACTGATCTCGATGTTTCGATTTACGACCCCTCCGGCGGTAAAACTCAACAGATGAACGCGACCCCGGGTATCTGCACCCCAGGCGCCTACGGCCAAAACACCGGTTCCCGGGCCACCCAAATCGCCAAGCCAGGCCATACCTGAACCGAAAAAGTCGCCGTTGTTGATGCGGCCGTTGAGAATCGGCTCCGATGGGTTTATGACCCGATAACTCAATACCAAACCGGCATTGTCCAGGTAAAGCAAGTAAAGTGCTCCGCCTGTATTGATCCCTCCTACGTTGTCATACGGTGCACTGACCATGATATCTGTTACGCCATTTCCGTCAACATCGCCGACCGAAGCAATAGCACTGCCAAAACGACTCAGGGAAGGAATCAACCCTGTTGGCAAGCCCCCAAAGCCATTGGTAATGCGCGTATAAAACCGCACCCCCCCAACAGAATCAAGAAAACAGATATAGATTGCTCCGAGTTCCAGACCTCCGTCAACAATGGTTTGGGGTGCGCCGATTGCAAGTTCTGGAAGACCATCTCCGTCCAGATCACCAATATTGGACATAGCATCGCCAAATACGCCGAATTCTGACAATTCCGGGATTTGATCCGGTCCGATCACTCCAACCGGCTGGATCTGGCCATTTGGCCTAACATTTAGTAACCAGGCTTTGCCGGCATTTTCAAGGCCCGGCAACACACCATCTGCGCTGCGTAGGCCCGCACCGATCAGGATACCCGCAGGTAGCCCCGGAAAACTGCCCAGAGAAGCAAATGATGCCCCGAGGCGGTCGCCGTCCTGCAACACGCTATCAGCAATTGCATCCCGGACATTGAAGACCTTTTTTGCCGTAATCCTGAAAGGCTGTTGTGCGTGCACAACGCTCACCAGGCTTACCAAGGTGAGCACACAACAGAAAAGAAGCGTAAATCGTCGCATAAATACAGATTGAAGAAAATGGATTACGCCGCAGAAGACCCTGTTTCCTGACCAAAACAACTATCTAAGTTAGGTAAAAATCGAGAATAAATGCACGATAGGGGCCTAAATCTTCAGGTTAATTCTCCTACTCCCGATGAAATACTAATGGGGAAAATGCCGGGGTCAATCCCAGTAGCTGTCTTGTAAACTTCCGCTACCTGACTGGTAAAAGAGCTGATTTGCTTTTCCAGAACCAATGCTACCGCGCATCCGCCAAAACCTGCGCCGGTCATTCTTGCACCGCAGCAACCCGGATAGGAGTTGGCGGCATCGACAAGGATATCCATTTCCAGACAACTCACGGCAAAGTCATCCCGAAGCGAAGCATGGGAGGCTTTGAGCAAGTTTCCCAATTCAACAGGATTGCCCGTCTCCAGCGAGGCTGCAGCCGCCAATACCCGTTGAGATTCCGAATAAACATGGCGGGCAACAGCCTGCAAAGCCGGATCTGCCAATTGCCCCGGCATTTCGGGCTGGTTAATCATCGCCAGTTTGTCCAGCCCAAGCAAACCGGCTGCCTTTTCGCAAGCCAGACGCCTGTCATTATAGGCAGATCCGGCCAATTCCCGGGGTTTTCGGGAATCCAGGATGACCCAGCGGTAGCCGGAAAGCTCAGCGGGGATTTCCCGGTGAGTCAGTTTTGAACAATCCACAAGGAGTGCCCGACCCGAAACTCCATGGGCAATGGCATAGGGGTCCATAATTCCGCATTGAACGCCCAGGTAACGGGATTCGACGGATTGGGCCAGCAAAGCCAGCCTGGTTTTGTCCGGTGTTTTGCCCGAAAGGGAGGTGGTCATCCAGGCAAAAATCATCTCCAGGGCTGCAGACGAGGAGAGCCCTGAGCCTTCGGGCAGATCAGAAGACAAGAGCACTTCCGCCCCAGGCAAACTCAGGCCTGACTCCGCATGCAAGGCGAGGACACCGGCAACATGGTTCCCCCAACCATGAATCTGACCCGGCCCGGGTATGGGATCAAGAGGAATTTCTACCCTATCCGGATGATTGCCTGAAATCAGCCCCCAGCAGCGCTCTTCGCGCTGCCGGATCACCGCATGAATTCCCCGGTTAATGGCTGCCGGGAGGACCAGCCCACCGTTGTAATCAAGGTGTTCTCCAATGAGGTTGACACGGCCCGGGGCGAAAAAATGCCGCAGTGATTGACGGTTTTCCGTGCCAAAATGCCGGAAGAAAAGTGCTTCAATAGCTGGTTTCAAGGGAATTTTATAGACTGAAAAAAGAATTCAGATCAGGTATTCTGAAAATCCGTACAGGCAATTGCAGGCAAATTAGTATTTTTTCATCATGATTAGCCACAGACCACTGGTAACGTGGTTTTGGGCCAATTAACTCAGTTTAGCCCGAGTCACTAATGCGTCAATCTTGAAGAAAAAAAATAAATCGAAAATAGGATCTGCTCGAGCCAAGGCTCCTTCGTTTTTTCGTCCGGCCAGGGTCGTTAATGGAACATTCCTGTACGTCGTTTTTTATGTAGCATATCCGTCCAATGGTGAACTCCAGCGCTTCCGTAAACGCTGTAACCTTTCGGGGTATTCAAAACGAGACCAAAAGCGCTTTGCCGAAGACTACGCCATGATGATCAACGACAAGTTGCGTCAGGGCTGGACCCCATGGGACGAAGATGCACAGGCGCCGGGAGATGTACCAATCGGCATGCTCCTGGACCTATACCTGGACAGTAAGAAATTGCGTATTCGCGGCAGCTCTTTGAAAACCATAACCAATTTGATTTCCAGGATTCGCGAGCAGATTGAACTTCGGCAAATAGATAAGTGGCTGTGTAGTGCCTTCACCCAAGTGCACGCACAGCAAATAGCTGACCGGTTCCTCATGGGAAAGGGCATGTCGCCTGTCCACTTTAATGCGTGTATCAATCAGTGTCGGGCAGTGTTCGCTTATGCAATTGATCGAGGTGCGATTTCTTCAAACCCATTTTCGAAAATTCGGAAAATACCAGTCCGAAGCAAGAAACGTCGGCTTTTCGAGCAGGACGAATTAGACCGGCTCATGGCGTATTCAATGGAATGTGTGCCATGGTATCATCTGGCCTGCCAGCTTGCCTATCGTTGTTTTATTCGCCCAAAAGAATTGGTCTGTCTTCAGGTAGGCGATATTGACCTGGAGCATGGATTGGTAGTCGTCAAGCCCGAGCACGGTAAAACGGGAAAGAAGCGCCAAATTATTCTACCCTATTCGCTCTGGGATTTGTTTAAGACAATGGGCTTGGCCGGCTTCCCGCCAGATCATCACGTGTTCAGCAACGCTAATTATAGCCCGGGCAAGAAGCGTAGCAATCAATTTCGCCTAGGTAGTTACTTCAGCAAATTTGTGCGGCCAGCGTTGGGATTCGATACGGCGCTGGTTTTTTATAGTCTCAAGGATACCGGCATTACCCATTTCCTGCAACAGGGCGGATCCATTGGGGATGCACAGTACCAAGCCGGCCACAGTAACGCATCCATGACCGCTCAGTATATTGGTACCAACAAAGCGACCATTGAAGCACTACGAAGTTTTTAGCTAAACAATTTTACATACCTTACCATATGAGATAACTTTTTACATTCGCCAAAACCCTAGCCCAATGAAACCTCTAATTACGCTTACCTTAACCCTAGTTTTTTTTGTAGGTCTGAGCTCTTGCACGGTTGCTAAAATAAGTGGCAGGGGAGCCGTCCCTTTTCTGTTAAACCAGCCTGCTGAACAAATGGAACTTACCGAGCATATACGGGTGAAAAAGAACAGTAATTTTGACTATACTTCCTCCTTTGATGTTTCCGAAGTGATGGCTAATAAGGTTGCAGAGAAAAAACCCGACGCGATCATCAACACCACTATCACTATAAAAAGAAGCATTGACAACTTTTTCATCAACCTCTTCACCCTCGGGCTTGCCCGCTCCAGAAAAATTGTTGTAGAGGCGGATTTTATGTTGGAAAATTAGAGAAAACTAAAGCCATATCAAATGGGAAAAACCCTGAGCGTTGGCGGTCAGGGTGCAGCGACCTATCTACTTCAGACGAAAATTTCTATTGTCAAATTACTATCTGCATTTATTGAAATTCTGTAAGATAAACCTGCATGGTTTCCAAATTCTTCCAATAAATCTTGCATCTCATCTTGGTCAATGTATCTACCCATATTTAGTATGACCTTGCCGGGTATGTCTACCCTCATTGATAAAAAAAGACACTCCATGCGGTTTGTGGTTGCCAATGCTTTCAAGTTATCTATTAACTGTTTTTTCATTTTATTTCAACTTAAGAAGCCCTAAGTCTGCTTGTTCCAACGCCGCCAATCGTTGCATGTCTGCCATAGCGTCCTTGTTATTTTCAAAAAAACGGCATGGGGCCACTTTGTGCGGAGAACTCTTCGCATAAATAAGCTGCGCTGCCAATGCCGTATTGTGAAACAACTCTAAGGCCCGTCCTCCCCTGCCTGCCAATGCCACTACCCAACCGGCACGGCAATGTGTGGTCCCGCAATAAGCACCTTCTTCGTTGGTTGATCCATCGCTGTGCCAGCTACTCATATTAAGCGCACCCTCTTGGCTTGCGGCTTCGAGCACCTTGATGTGGATTTTGTCAATCACGGGTATGTCTGATGATGGGGATATGCCATTGCACACATTAGTCATATCGGTGCAGTCGGTGCGGTCGGTGCAGCGGGAGCAGCGGGAGCAGTCGTAGCAGTCGGAGCAGTCGGAGCAGTAGGAGCAGCGGGAGCAGCGGGAGCAGCGGGAGCAGCGGGAGCAGTCGGTGCAGTCGGTGCAGTCGGTGCAGTCGGTGCAGTCGGTGCAGTCGGTGCAGTCGGTGCAGTCGGAGCAGTTAATACAATTGCGACAATCATCAAGACTATCCATCGCCTTTTGCGCAGCATCAAGCGAACCAAAGTAGTCAATGTGGCAACGATTGCCCTTTAAATCTTCAACGAATTGTGGTTGCATTTTTTGTTTTTAGTACTCCTTGTTAAATAGTGTGATTTGCGATCCGTCACGTTGTTTTCGCGAGGACAGTTTCAGCTGCTTACGGATTTCGTGGCCGATAAAATGGATGCGATACGCTCTCTCCACTTCAGGATTCAGCGCCTCGCGTTATATACTCAACCCGATCAATCTTATACTTCACCACGCTTCTTTCTTTTGGAAATGTGCGACTGTTCATGACCACAACTCCGCCCTCAATCGGCTCGTCCCAAATTAATAACTGGCACCAGTAAGCGCGACCGGCGCCAGGACCCGTGTTCACAATTTCCAGTACTGCCCCGCTGCCCACCGGCGCTACAGTACAGTCCAGATACTGAAGTGATGGATCCCCGCTACGTAAGTGTATCCTGGTAAGGGTGGCTGATTTACTCATGTTTTACAAGCTGATAAGGCAACACAGCAAGGCTGCCAAAATGGTAGAAAGAAAAAGTGCTACAAGCGCCACTCTCATGGGTAACGAACATTGTCATTTCCACAAGCAGGGAGTCTGCGGCAGTATTGCATCAGATAATCAGCGTTATAGTATAACCGGATTCGGTAGGGCCGTTCCTTCTCGGTGTAATCACTTGCATACCGAGTGATAAAGTCCTTCACGGCCTTCCAAAAATCTACCTTGTTATCCGCCCACACAGGCCCGAAGTGTTGGCAAATCAGCTCCCACTCGCCAACATTTAGGCCAAAAACAGTTGCTGTGCGGATCGCCGCATTCCTGGCATCTAAAACCGAAGGGTTTTCTAAAACCGGCGTTGCCGGCCTGCCCACAACATCGGTGCTCATGCTTGTGCCTTGAATTGACTAAAGGCGATTTTGATATCACTCATGAAAGCACCGATGGGCATCGGATTACCCAAAAACTCTAGCCGTGGGGCTTGTGGAAACCTTACTCTGACCACCAACGGTTCAGCATCTGCATCTTTGATAATGGCTATCGTGTGGCTGGTAGTAATATGTTCTCCAACAATGGTGCGTTCATCGTGTTGCCAGAAAATGAAATTCTTCTCGAGTAGATACATCACCATTTTTTGCACCAGGTCATTTGGGTTGAGTTGATCTAGATTGCTCATTTTATGCTGTTTAGTGTTCAATATTACTCATGTTTTGTGTAAATTGTTACAATACTGCACAAAAAAAATCCCCGAAGTTGCCTTCGGGGATCCACCATGAATTCACAATAACTACGTTCCCGAGCAACCGCATGGCTTTTTTTGCCATGGCCACCGCGAAGGTGACCGCTCGAGCTCGCGCAATCTCTTTTCGTGGCTAAGTGCAAGCCTGACTACCTCCTGAAGGGCGCGATCCTCCCGGCTTCGAGCCAAAAGCAGTAGAATAATGCCAAGGGAAATCAATACAGCTGGAGCAATGTAGCGGGTCATGGTAGGGACTTTTTTTACCGTTTAATCAGAACGTAAGCACTCACAATTGCGGCAACAACAAAAATGACAACACCAGCAGTTATCCAAATAGACGACTGATCAATTTCCTGCTGTTGAGCAACCAGCGCTGTGCTCCACGGAGACATGTAGCCCTGGTGCGTGGGGTCTGATCTGCCCAGGCTAAGGCCGTCCAGAAAAGTGAAAACATCACCAACCGCATCGGCTATTGCGGAGACCGGATCTAAAGGCACAGCGTTGGCTCCCTCTACCATGGTTACTTTTTTAGAAAGGCATAAGCCATCAGGCCCACAGCAATCAGCACTCCCAGACCCACTCCAAGGTAAAGCAGTGTGGAATCCTCGGAGGGCTCTAGTAGTGTGCTGTTGGACAGAATCAGCGCCTGGCTTTCCGGAAGGCCCATGATGCCGCCGCCGGAGTATGGATCCGCATCAATACCATAATAGCCGATTGTGATATCATCACCAACGTAGTTTTCCAAATAGTCGGTAGCGTCAGCTGGCGGATCATCGGTTAAGCATGCAGCACGGCAACCTTCAAAAAGTTCCGGAAAGGCAGACAGTCCCGATTCGCATCGTCGGATGCAATCGCATTTTGTTTTACCCCGTAAACACATGGCTGCCATGATTGAATTGGTGGTTTTATGCGGCCTGCCGGCGGCTCAAAAAGTGCTTATTGAGGTACACATACAGTTCAAAGCCAATGGCCATGGTGTCTTCAATCAGGATTTCAGTTTCTGATTTTGACAGCTGCAAGCGCTCCTGAATCTTGCTGATCAGCTCCAGCTTTTCCTGCTCATCCAGATCGCGGAATTCCGCCCAGGCGGTTTCCCATTCTTCTTTGGTTTTTGGAGCTTCCGCCTGAGCCGGTAAGAAGTTGAAAATGTCGTCCCAAGTAAACTTGGAATCCTTGAAGGTTTTGTCGAAGGCCATTCCAATGGCCACAAAAAAGAACAGGACGCGCGTGATCACGCCGGTGCCAAGCTTAGTTGTCTGAGGGGGCATGTAAAAGGGGTTTAAGTGGTTAAGAAGTTCTAGCAGCTTGCTCATGACATCGAAGAGCCGCCATTTTTTGTTCCAGGCGTTCCATTTTTTGTGAAAGATTATCGCCAAGTTTTTCTACTGCCCTGAGGTGTGGCTCGCCCGATCGCGACATGGTCATTTCAAGGCGCTCGATAGCGTCCGTATTGGAAATGATCACCTTGCTGATCAACTCCTGCTGTTCCTGGTAGATCTGCCGGGTTCGTTCCGCTTCTCCGCTCGTTCGCTTGATCGCCCACCAGCTAAAACCAATCATGGTAAAAAACATGACCACAAAGCCGGCCATGACGATGCCTGTTCCATCGTTTTGCTGTGCACTGGCCACCATGGCTGCAGCAGCATTTGCTGCAGAAGTTGTAATGGCCTCTACCACGGCCGGTGTTGCAGCAATCAAGCTATCCATTACTTTCGGGCGATTACAAAAACCAAGACGACCAGAAGCAACACGACCAGGCCAATGCCAATGTAAACCCCAGTGAAGCTCTGCGCCGAAGCAGGGCCGGTGACGCCGGGCCCGTAACTCGATGTGGGTGCATAGCTGCCGGTAGCCGCGCCAAAAACACTCTCAAACGTATCAGTGCCAAGGTCCAGGAGCACACCCAGATCCGGAAGGGTAAACCCGTCATCGCCAAAAAATCCTCCGCTCGTAACCGTTGATTCTTCCATCAGGAAATTTTGTAAACTAGATAAATGAGAAGCAGCGCAATCAGGATGAAAAGCGCAAGTCGCCAAATCAGGTAAGGATCTTCATACTGTTCTACTTCACCCGTGTTTAAGTACAGCTCATCCCAAAGCGCCCACATCTCCGCCTGATCAGGCGTAGAGCTGTAGCTTGCGCTGTCATCTATTGGTACGGTGAAGTATGCAGGATTCAGGTCCATCAGTTGTTGACTTTTTTTGATGGCCAGCGCTTTGCTGTCAGCAGCTCAATGATCCCTGCAGATCCCGCAGGAATAGACCCCTTAAAACGGGCAACTTTATGAACCATATCCGCATCATAGTACCGGATATTGTTGCCTTTGAGGCTGACGGCAACCGCGTCTGAGCCTTTGTTGGCAAACAGAGCATAGCGTTTACCGGCAACCTCAAAAACCTCCAGGTACAATGATTCGGGCCTGTTCTTCAGGGTTGTGGAGACGTAACGGCCTTCCCGAAAAACTTTGCCGAAATCATCCCACAAGTCCGTGAGTACCGTGGTGGTCCACTCTCCCTTTCTTGCATTAAGACCGATAAGGTTAGCCGTGCCAACAGCAAAGCCCTGTTGATATGCCGCTCCACTGACCGTTTCGCCGCGCTCTGATCGCAGCCTGGCCATCACTAGTAGAAAAGCTGCACAACGTGGCAAGAGATCGGCCGTGAGCTCGTCCTGGTCTTTGTAGTTCCACTCCTGGAAGCAGATTTGGACTTCAGGGCCGTAAAGGACTTGGTAATCGTCCAGGAGCTCCCCATAGAAAGTGTACCAATCTGTGGGGTATTCCGGGAATAGCTTGTGCGTCGTTACGATGCGAGCCGGAAGCCTTCCGGCCAGCACAGAAGCTGATACTGCGCTCGATACGTTTTGATGCTTCTGGATTAGCCTGCTGTCTTGGGTGTAGCGTTGTACCTCGGGCTTGCCTGACTGGATCCAGAATAACTCACGATAAGCGGGATTGTCAGAATATACCCGCTCAGCCCACTGGACGTAATCATTCCCGTCTCGCCAGGTTTCTGGTATGTGATTTGGTGGTTCGTTGCCTATCGTTATGCGTCCGGTTCGAGCGGTAACCCATTCACCTACTTGGTCCGTCGGCAATTGTGGTGGCCACGTAAAATCGTGCCTTACGCTTTCGGGTAAGTTGGGGAAAACTTCTGCAAGCAGATATCGGATGTTGGTATCTGCGGTGCTGGTGATTTTGAAAGAATTACTACCTGCCGGATGGCGGATAAACGATTTCTCCAGGGTTAGCCACCTTTCCTTTTGATCGCTTTCGGGCAGCGCAAATCCTTGTCCATCGGTATTTCGTGGGTTTCGAATGCTCAGGCCAAACAGTGGACTCATGTTGCCCGCCGGACCCTTCGGGGATCCAACCGAAACCGTTACTTCGCCATTTCGCTGTTGAATTACAGATTCCTCAGAAGGCGAGGTTTTGTCTGCGGTTGGATTCCCGCAGGATACGGCCATGGTCACGGCCAAAAGGGAATGGAGTAAATTCTTCATAGTTTATTGTTTAATCATCAGGATGCCAGGTGCGTTGAGGGGGGCCGCGCCGGCGCCGGTGGTTTGGTAATATTTTCCGGCAGTAAGGCCACCAAGACCGGCTGCAACGTCATCAGCATATGCCGGTGGGGAATTGTTTATAAAAATGTCTTGAAGATCAGTCCAATGAACACTTGCCCCGTCGGAGGTTAAAACATCGCCAGGGCTTCCGGGGTTAAAACCAGGCCTTATTGTAATGCTATCCGACTCAATCTTTAGAAGCTCGACTGAATAAATATTTACTAAGCTGTCAGAGAATATATCAACGATACCCCTGTTGTTTTTTCTTGCATCTATTTCAACATTATCTCGACTAAATATTTGAACCTGACTTTTGCCAACAGCATTGCTTAGTGGATTGGTAAAGCTGTTGAGGCTGTCAATCATGATGATCTTGTAGAATGATGTTCCATTCTTTGACCTACTTATGTTTACTTTCCCAGAGTCCAATGAGATTGTTGCTACGTGACCTATGCTCGGATTGAAATAACTTGCCCCGGCAGCCTTAAAATCTTTTGCTATTACGTTACTGATAAACTCTCCAGTCAGTGGATTAAGGGCTATGCTTCCTGCGCCGGGCCCATTCAAATCATGGACGCCTGATAATATCAGCCAACCGCCTTCATCAATGTATGAACCCGCAAGGTTGGCCCCTAATGGGCCAAAATCATCGGTCATGATAAGTGAGCCAGTGGTGTCATTCTGAAACACAAGCGAACTGTCAACAGTTACAACCCTATTGGCAACAGAGCCATTCTCGGTGTAGATGGTCGGGCCGCTCGATGGCGGCCAAGTAGTTCCATTGATCGCCAGCGGAACAGAACCGCTCTCGATGCGGGCGCTGTCCTGGCATATGGAAAACTTAAGCGTATCAGACCCCAGGACGGCATAGAAGGCGGCACAGCCGTCCACCAGATCGGTATTCTCCATGAGCAGCCGTGCGGTTCCGGAAAAATCTCTCTTCCAGCTCACGCCGGGACCGGATTGAGCGACCGCCATTAAGCCACCAAATACGATAAGTATAGATACTATTATCTTTTTCATGCTCATTCAAATGTTTGTAGCGCCAACCATAAACCCGCTTCGTACTTCCAAACCGCTAAAATGCCAGAGCGATATCCAAACCCTGCATCGCCGTTCTCGTCTGTTCCCGCATCAAGGTTCCCCGGACCTTTGAACTTCAGAAAAAAGCCGTCTGGCACACCGTCTGTAAGGCTGACCTTCGAACCTATTAATTCATTCAGCGTGTCCCGATGGTCGGCAGCTCGAATGCCGGCACCGGTACTCGGGTTGCCCGTTCCAGAAGGAAGATTTGTTGCGACCAGGTCATTCAGTTGTGCGTCTGTCAGTGCCATTAGGTTCCTTGGTCAGTGATAGAATAGTCTGATACGGAGTAATCCAGGATGGAATAATCGAAAAGATTAAATGGCGTCAGCATATCCACCTTAAACAGAACAAACGTTCCGGTTACTACCAATCGGCCTGTGCCATTGCCAGCGATTGCCGATGATGCCTGCAGGTACACTGGCTGATTGATGTAGTCCTCGATTGGATCCGGATTATCTGGAGGGACTGCGGTTGTAAGTTCTAGGGAGCCGTTGACAAGAGTTGCCGGATAAACCAAGGCCGCACTGCCCGATAAGCCATAGGTGACTTCCAGTGGCCCGGCAGTGGTGTATGCGATGTTGCCTGGAAGCAACCAGGCATCCAGCCGGATTAGGTGAGTATATCGCTCATCACCCGGTGAATTCAGCAGCATGACCGGTGTGGTGAATAGTGATCTAACCTGGGCTGCGCTCAGTTGAATCGTAAAGGATTGATATCGTGTAGTGCCCCGGATCATACTTTAAACACGATGAAGCTTCCGTAAAGAGTAACCGTTCCGTTTCCCAAAGTAGGGGCGGCACCATCACTGGTCAACACCAGAGGCTGTGTGATGAAATTTGGCTCGTCAGCTGTTCCGTTCTGCTGCCCAAGGGCGAGCGCATCTACTGTGCCCTCCAGAAAGGATCCCGGCCAAAGAATCAGCCCGTTGGTGAAATCCGCACCGTAAACGAGCATCACGTCATTGGGGCTGACATAAGGTGTGTTACCCGCCATGAGGGCCATGTCCACGCGCAGCAAGTGGATATAGGAATCCGCTTCCGGCCGGGCAATCAACTGTACTGGCTCTGCATCCAGTGCCTGCAATTGAGCTGCCGAAATGGTGGCTCGAAAGGTCATAAATTGGCCAGTAAAAGCGGTTTGTACTGCCATTGTCTAGAAGGCTTTGGAAACAGCAAATCCGAGCACCATGGCCAGGAAAATTCCGACGAACAGTGCTGCTCCCAGTCCAATCAGCGTGCTTGTTGGAATAGTAGCCTCAAAGCGAATCGGTGCGTCTCCACTTAAGATGCTCGTGAATTCGTCTTCCATTTGAAAGCGAGATAACCGGTTAGTGCCACCAACAACGCCACAGCGATCACTGCGCCAATGCTGAGGGCATAATCAATCAGTGCAGACTTTTTTTTTCCTGGTTGATCGCTACCAGGTCCATGCCCGCCAGGGGCTCTGTGTAGGGCTGTGGTAATTCCGGAAAGTGCTCCAGGCGGTTCAGCCATCCGTTGAGGAACACTGCTTGTGACGGATCCGGTTGGAAGCGCCAGCTGCGGAATAATTCCGCGTAACCATTGGATTCGGGAAGCTGAGCGGCTCGAAACTGGTACCAGGCGCTCCGGCTTTCCCGGTAGTCGTTGTGGACCTTGGCCTTGTCGGCTATGTTTGTTGCGCCGAGGGTTTTGTTGCCGAATATTCCGTCCACGATCAGCGTTGCGCCGTTTACGTTTAATGCTGTTTGAAACAGCTTGACCGCCGTTCCCGGATGATTGACTTTCGCGTCCACCAGAATATTGGCCAGCGCCTGATCGGCGATTTTGTCTGCCTTCACGCTGTCCCAAAACCAAGTTTTATAGATCTCATCGGCTTCGCTTTTTGTCAGGTTTCGCATGTCCGTTGCTGAAACCGAATACCCGCGCCAGGCTTCAAGAGTCTGTGCAGATATCCCCCAGTTTGTTCCCGCTAGCTCACCAAGGCTATTGTAGTTGCCTCGATCAGACGTGTGATTCTGATAGCCACCTTCGGCTTCAGCGAGCAGCGGAATGAATGCGTTAAAGCTGGCCATTGATCAGGTTAGGGTGCCGGCTGTGCGGTCACATCACCGCTCGATGCGGTTTTGGAGGAATCAATCATGCCCTGGATGTAGTTGGCCAGCAGAACGGCCACAATGCCTACGGCCAGAGTAATCAGATAGGGAGCGATTTTTTTGAACATGGGATTGGTTTTGGTTAAAGACTTAATCGTGTCAACCGGTCATAGACCTCGTTGCGTAGTGAAATGGATGAAGGCCAAATCAGCCATTCGTTGCCGACAAAGCTTCGAATGGTGGGATGCTCCTGGTCTCCGTAAATCATCCGAAAGGCATTGTTCACTTCGATGAACTCTGCATCGGTTAAATCCAGGATCATATTCATGGCAGCCTGAAATGCGCCATAGCTTGTCGGGCCTTCCAGGGCAAGCCGGAGCTCGGTTGCAATGTTGTTAGCGTCAAATGTGGGACCGATCAGTGGGTTTCCTTCATAATCCTGCGGCACGTAACCGGCAGGCTCGGTATACACAAATTGGTAAACCAGATAAAGAACAATGGCGATAGCTGCTGCGCCAATAATCCATGCTTGATACTTTTTCCAAAATGTGCTCATACCGGAATCTGGTTGAAAACGTAATCGTCACTTTTTTGAGTGGCTTGATTAACCACATACCAAACCACTAGCAGCACCAGGCCGCCAAGGATCCAATACCGATACTTCATTAAAGCACCCATTCGAGCAGCGGAAGATTTTTAAGACCGTACCATGCCAGCACAATCAGGATTAACAGAATGAACCAGGGAACAGGAATCATGGGCAGTTATTTAGCAGAGTATTTTGTGTACACCGCATACTTACCATTTGAGGATCGTCCATTGCCCTTGTGTTTTCCCGTACGGGCAGTGGAAGCGCTGGCAAGATGAACGGACAGCGAGCCATGCTTCAGCGATTTTTTTCGCTTGACATAGAATGCCTTCAGTTTCTCCGCGCCGGCTTTTAGCGGAAACACATGTTGCAGCTCCAGTCGTTTCCCGCCAACAGTTTTATATGTCGGCCACGATGACGGCTTTTTGCTCGCCGGGCGCTTGGCCGCTGTCTTCTTTTTGCCCGGCTTGGGTTTATTGGTGTTGGCCATGATTATCGTCTTGCGATCAGGTAGGTGACTACTACGGCTACCAGGATCCAGTAAACGGGAATGCGATTGTTCACTTCCTTCGATTTTTACGGGTAATCAATTATGTCCCAATCCTCTTCGTTCTCCATCCACCACATTGCCTCCACGGGCAGTTGGGCTTCCACGGTGCGGTTGGCTTTGGCTGCCTGTTCGTTGACGTGCAGCATCCAGTCCGGATCGGCACTGATCATGTCAATTCGCTTTTGCAGATATGGCTGAAAGGCCGGATCCAGGCGGGAGACTGGCATGCCTGGTCCCATGGGCACGGTCTCTGGCTCCGTTTCTGAAAATCCCAGAACCCAAACGGCCGCCACCACTGCGCAAAGCACGAAGAAGCCCAGAAGGAACAGGATCGTTTTGCTCATTTTACGGTCACCGTTAACACCTCCAATTCATCGCGTCTTTTCCCGGGAGTGGACGACATTAAGTCGTTGGCATTGTAGGTTACATACTGGCTCCCATCAATGGTTTTCGGTGGCATAGGCAGCTCGCTCGTGTAGTAAACATCCTCCTGTGTTGTGTACCACCAAATGGCCACACCCAGCAGGATTGAAACCAAAACCACCGGTATGATCACCTTCCAATTCATGCACCAAGATTAGTTGGTATGCCATTTTTATCCACGCCACTGTATGCACTCAAATCAGTACCGCCATAACCAGCAAGAACACCGGATTGGATGGAAACGGCCGTTGCGTCCACAAGAAGCAGATTTGGATCGCTACGTCCTGAATCCTCGCCTGCTTCATAGGAAGACGGCGGAGCGTAAATCAGAAAGTACCAGGCTGCCACTGCCAAGGCGATTGCACCGAGTATCCACCAGTGTGTGCTTTTCATGCCTACTTGTTAAGGGTCTGAATGAGGTAAGGCTTTAGTTTGACCGTATAGTTTCCGGCCTGGTCATTGAAGGGCACCTTAATGGCCTGTCGCAGCAAATCTGCTCTCTGGTTGTTCCATAGCTCGGTGAGCGCCTCCACAACCTGATCACTGTTAAGCTCCACCTGCTCAGGCAAAATGCCCAACTCAAAAAGCCTTTTTGAAACAGCTACCGGATTGTTGTCAGCAATCACGGTGATGGCAAATTCCACCTGCTTGAGCTGCATGCCGGGAGATTGGATCATGGCTTGAGCTTTGGCCCCCCTGGCGTGTACTTAACCAGGGGGGCTCTCTCTTGGTTTTATTTCGCAGGGCTGCCGCTTACTAGGTCAAGCGGGACAGAACGGCTTTGATGAAGAACAACAGGTTCACCGTCTGGGATGGATTAATCCGCAGGCGAAGCGCTGTGTTGCCGTCCAGGATCACGTTGCAGGGCAGTGTCAACAAATCGCTTTGAAACTGCGTGTTGCGCTGTGCCATCGCCGGGGTAATGGTGTCCGTGTTGCGGCTGCCATCCAAGTCAATTCGGTCAAAGCGCACGTTATTGAATGCGCTGTCGCTGGCTTTGTAGTTGAAGCCGACAAACTGAATCGGGTTGGCCTCCACGGACTTCTTCACTGCATTGTAGGGTGCTGTGACTCCGGTCACGGTGATGTTGGCGTTCTGAACGTATGCCTCCGTGTCGGTGATAAAACCGAAAGCGTCAAAAAGGATGATGTCGTAAGCCGTCACTGCGGATGCGTTCACAATGGAAACCTCGAAAGTATCGGGGCTTGGACGCATCGGCGGCAGCATCGTGTTCTGATTGGGATCGTTCCGCTTGAATGAAACCGGTACCGGTACGGAGGGAACGCTGTTGCCGTTCTGGCTCGCCGCGCCAAGGCGGCCGCGAATCCTGCCGGCATTGTTCTGGAGCTGACCTGCAAATTGCCGGCCACGCCCACGCTGCGACATCACTTCATTTGCCATGAATAACTGTAATTGGTTTGGAATTGATCGAAGTTTGATCAGTGTGGGCCCAAACCTATAACCACGGCAGGACGCAACACAACACGATGTATGTTTTTAACCGGAGTGTTCTATAAATACGCTACTCGATAGTATTCAAATAATCAAGGCCAATACGAACTGACTTTTGCACCTGCTTAGCGGCCATCGGATCAAGTGCCTTCAGATCATTTTTTCGAACCCGGCAGGTTTCCCCGGTTTCGAACCATACAAAAACCTCCTTTGGACTCTTTGGCCGTCTGCTGGTAACTAACCAGCACGGGAGTCCTACGAACTGACGATTTCTACTGTCTCCCATGTACCGATACTGCCTGCCCAACTTGGGTTTGGGCTCAGGAATACTGATTTGAATGCTGTATCCAGTGCGTTGAAGCTCGCGGATCCACGTCCAGACGCGCACCGTGTACCATGCATTAGCCGGTACAATAACCGTGTGATTTTTAGAGGAGATTTTAACGCCGGCTTTGCGAAGGCTGTAATGCAAGTCATAACGGCGCTGATTGGCTGTAGTGGCATGTGACGGCATGGCTAGCGGATAATTTCGTGATAATGAGGATTGGCTTGTGAGAGACGCTGGATCCTGTCGTGGGCGGCCAGTACTTGTGTTGGGTTGGCCAACATTCGCTTGCGATCATCAATTGGTCTGGCGATCCGGAATAGCACGATGTCAGTGGAAAACTGAAAGAACTTCGGCGGCACATCCTGAAATGAATGCGCTACCACGAAAATGTCCAGCATATACTGTCGTCTTCTGATCAGCAGTTGGTGGAGCTCGTCTTCCAGGTTTGCTTTCAGGTAAGTCCTGCAATCGTCAAAGACTAAGATGCCATTTCGATAGAAGTTTCTTAAGAGCCTGAGTGTGGCATCATCGTGCTGAGCCCAGTTTATCCTACGGATTCCCTGAAACGCCATCATTTCCGACCGGTCGGCCGGATCAATTTCCTTAAATGATTGCCAAACACGTTCCGCATTTTCAAAGTCAACAACCAATACCCGGCGGAAGCCTTTGACGGCCTGTACTACTTTAAAAAGGTAGGTTGTCTTACCGGTACCATTGGTGCCAATCACGAGTGCCTGGCGCGTTGTCCTGGGCTTTTCTTGCTGCACCTCTGCCACGGGTTTCGTTCTGGACTTGCGCTTACTCGGCTGTGGCATCAGTTATCTTAACTTTTGAAGTGCGACGCTGCCAGGCAAGCAGGAGTAGTGGGGTATAGCTGACCAGGAGTAATCCGATGAAATAAGTTTCCGCACTAAACCGGCTTTCCCACTTATGCATGACCTTCTCGAGCAGCCGCGCGAGCTCTTTGCGCCGCTTTTCTTTAAGCGTGTACCGCTCGTAATCATGCGAGCGATCAATAGCGCCGCAGGCCATCCCAAATCCTGTATCCAGGATGTACATCAGCGTTTCAGCCTCGAGCTCAAGCCCCTCGAACTTGGGCTCTCCACTTTCTGTCTGATCATCTAAAGAATCTTCATCGGCTGTTGGGGAATCGAAGAGCTCCGGTTCGCGCTTTAGTTCATCGGCCAAATCCTCTGGCTCAATAATGATCGGATCGGTATTCCCATAGATTTCATCAATGCTCGGCTTGCCTTTGTCGGCCGTCCGATCGTTGTGCTTTTCAGTACTCATCCGGAGTGCTTTTGGGTTTGGAGGACGGTGCAAGGGATTGTGGAGCTGCTTCTTCGGGTGGCGCGATGAGTCGCCCTGGAATGCTTTTAACCGTGTATGGTTCACCCAGTGTTCTGCGGATCTGACCGGTTTCACTCACGGTTACTACGTACAGGCAAATCTTATCTGCATTAACAACCGTGTTTAGGGCAATGTGGTGCTCTCCAGGTTGCAGATTGTCTAATTCCAACTTTCTGAGCCAGGCTACCAGGTGTGGCTCTGCGTGCTCCAGGAGCGGAGCAAGGTCAGCAGGACCGATGTTGCCTTTTAAGATTTTAGGGGCCAGTCCCATCAGGATAGCCGGTATGCTCTTACTCATGTTTCGTGTTTTGGTAGGATGAATCGGTAAACCTTGCCGTTCTGAGCGGTGGGAACCAATTCCATGCGCAAATGCCCAAGGGCCTGGTAAGTTCTGCCGATGCGGATAATGTTGCGTCGCAGGAGTTGTCGCTGGTAGCCGCTCATGCGCTCACCGCGACGGATCATCATATGGGCGGTCAGCTCGGCCGTGGTCATTGGCTTAGGGGAGCCATCCAGGATCTCTTTAATCAGCAGGGCTAAACGAAGGCTGTAATTACCCTTATGCTCGACGCTCATGGGTCAAAAATACCCCGAGAAACTCTTTAAAGGAGTATTTTGAGCATTACATGATTAATTTTGAGCAATGTTGCGCACACAAAACATTAAAATCGCCGTCAACAAGGGTGCCCGGGTGACCCTGGTTCTGGCCATTCCGCGCTTCCTGGGGCCTTCGGAATTCTTTAAAACAACGCTACTGAGCCAGAATAAAGAACTGGCTGAACGCCACATGGAGGTGATCCGCGAGGTGGTAGAAAACAGAGCATCCTGGAGAACCACTAAAAAAGGAGCCTTGGTTTTCTTCCCAAAATCGGTGCCCCAGACCTCGGCCATCATGAAAGCTATTCCGGATCCAGAAATGGAGGACTCAACTCCGGAGGTTGAAAAGTCCGCGCGAAAATCACCTAAAAAACCACCGGTGATTGCAGATCCAGTGCCGGACGCTCCTGCAGAATCTTCGGGACCATCCCCGCCTAAAGCCGATCCACCCCAGGATAAAGATCCAAAGCTTGATAAGGGCTGGTGGTCTCCCTTTAAACCATTCGATTCCTAACCACTTAATTAATCCACATGGCCATCAAAAACAGCAATGGAATTCGGCAAACGAAACCCTCCAGAGTAGCTAAAATCCGAAAAGCGGCACTTGCTAATCCGGGAATGACCAAAGAAGAGCGTGCGCCCTATACCCATCTTACCAAAGAGCAAAGTGAATCTTCGCCTGGCCTTGCGCCGACATTCGCAGAAACCAGAGAGGAAAAGCGTGAGCTGTACCAACTCATCGCACAGGCACCTTCTGTGGATGTATTGGTAAGGTGTGGAGACAGCATTTGGCACATTAAAAACGCTCCGCCAAATCCACATATTCTCAGGGCTTTAGGCGCCGACTATGAGCGCACCCAGTAATTGGCGGTTTCGGTGCAGTTTAGAAAACCCCGGTCTATTTGGCCGGGGTTTTATTCAGACGAACCTGTGACATATGCGTTGCCCAGGTTGTTTTCAACAATTTTTACAGCATCAGTGCTAGCAAAAGTGAGCATATAGGCGTGATGAATTGAAAGCACCAAGTCTTGTAATGTGTTGTCCTGCTCCAGTGCCTGAACCTTTAGTTTAAGCTTGTCGCGGCAGTAGTCTATGCCCAAATGACGACTATGGCTCTTCGTCTCTCTGTGGTCACACAATAACTCTGATGCTGTGGTGGCCAAGTCAGACGCATTTGGCAGACTAGCAAACATTACTTGCTCTAGGTTTTCCTTGGTCGCTGATCTAGACCACTCTACCGCTGATTGACACCCTACGACCAATGTAAGGGGGAACCGGCTGATAAGGACTTGCGCTAGGGCAACTAAATCCGGATCGCTTTTCGCCAGATTTTGAACGCTTTCAAACTCCTCAAGTATCGCCATGGCTGCAGCATAACCCTGGCCTGGTATAAAAATTTGTGGGTCTATTGGCCCGAGACTCGACTGCTTACCCATCCATATTTCCTTACTGGCACAGGCTATCGAAGTACCGGCGGACATTGCGATTTGTGGTACAAATGTCCTTATGTCAGAATTGAACATTTGCTTTAAATACTGCATTATAGATTCTGAGGCTGCAATGTCGCCCCCTAGTGTATGTAGGATTAAATCCAAGCCGCGGTCACGGTTCTGAAGACCATGAACAACCGACATAAATGCATTCATATCGGCATCTAATATCTGGCATGCAGGATCATGGCTTTTACTTAAAAACCCAGCATAATAACAAATTGTGTGGCGCCCAGTATAGCTCGATAATTGACCAATGTAATCTTTCCTAACCTGGTCATGCGGCAAGGGAATTGATCTTGCTCTCTCAACAATTTCATTCCAACTAGGCATTTTTATATGAAATTGGTTGAGTGGTGTTGGAAAGCCAGTACTTGGCTTTTTTTGTTGACTTAGGCACGGGCTTAAACCGTAGAAACTTTGACAGTAACTCAATCCTGTTGGTCTCAGATTCTATGCCCAGGTCCTTAAAAATTTGATTAATCTCCTCTGCTGTTGTTCTTTTCATGACGCTTTCGTGGGTTTACGGGAAATATACTGTCGAAGATGCAATTTTAAAATACACCATGATGAAGGTTGAAGGGTGAGCAACCTTATCCCGCTAGGGCCGTGCTCTTCACCATAGCATACCCTTGCTACGAAATTAGGTCAATTGAAAACATAACGCCAGTGGTTTACTCATTTTCGCTCAACCTATGACTTATTCTTAGCAAATTTTAACCAATTCTGTTCACTAATAAACGCACATCCGGCATCAATGTTTATTCCATCAGCGACAAAACGGAAGACGGCGTGTGTTTACATTGGATGAACACCACCATCCGGTACCAGAAAGGATTGTTCTCCAACACTTAAAAATGCTGGGTATAGACCGCAAACAGTTTCTTGAAGAATATGCAGCGTGCTAAAGCCATCCACATCAAAGAAACCCGCCCCACCAGGTGGGTTTCTTGTTCCAAATTCCAGCCGAATCAAAATTCTTCGCAAATTTTTCTGACAGAGAAGGTTTTTATCCCAAATCCTCTGGGACACTGGGACAGCTTGTAATTTGTTGATTATCAGTAAAGTAATTACCCCTTTCCTGTCCCTGTCCCACTGGGACAGGAAATTCAAACTTCTGGGACAGCCATCTATTTTGGGTTATCTCTGGGACAAAAAGACCTTTTCTGGGACACAGGGACAGATTCGGGACAGTTAAAATGTTGATTATCAATGCTCTTATATTCTTTGTCCCACTGTCCCAATACTTTTAGTTAAAAGTTAGGATAGAAATAAAAAAAGGGAAAGGTATAGAAGAGGGCACTCAAACAAAAAACCCCGGTTTTGGGCCGGGGTTTTTTGAGCTGAGCTGTGGGACAACTTAAGCGGCATGCATGAGCTTTTTGAGCTCCACAAGCTCTTTGGTAAGCCGTAGCTCGGTCAGTGCATGACGCAAGTCCTGGATGCTGTCCAGGTAATCAATGCGCTGCAGCTCGGAGCCCACAGCGCCCGTCACTTGCTCTACGGCAAAACACAGACCTTCCTCCAGTGTTTCAGCCTTCTGCTCCAGCAGACGCACCATGCGGCCGTAGAGGGCTAGCAATTTCGGATCGGTTTCGGCGGCCATCAGTTCAAAGTCAATCATGGATAAAAAAGAAACGGCTGCCCGATGACAGGTGTGCTATGGCCGGTAACAGCCACCGCCCCCCTTTCGGGATTGGGCGCACCACATCGGACAGCCAGATCTTGAAATAAAGTTTCACGTTACCGGTTTTAGCATCGCTAAAGTTGAACAATACCCGCCTACTTGTCAAGTATTAAGGTAAAAATTCATTTATAGCCTGCCAAAATCGGAAAGGAGTGTTGCTTTATATTCCGGTTCAAGCCCGGGTTGTTTTTTCCTCCTGCAGCGTTTTCTAATGACGTAATGCCGGTTCTGTAGCCTGGCCGCTCCAGCTCGCGATGAAACACCAGCTCTCCGGTGCGCAGATCCAGCAGCCCCGGCAGGAATAACACACTTTTCGGTTGCCAGCGAGCTCCTGCCGGCTCGCGCGACGAAAACCCCATCTGCGTCCCGGTCAGCGGATGGCTGGCCATAGCGCCAAACAAAGCGTCATGGCACACGCCTGGCCAGATACCCGGCAGCGTATCTCCTAGAGCATTGACCGAGTTACAGCCCAACCGGTAGGTATCAGCATCCGGATTGTAGCGCTTTACCCGGTAGACTACATAAACGCGGACCATGGAATCCACGGCCACCTGTGGTCCGCCCATGTCCAGAAACAAATTCAACGAAGGCAGTCCTTTTCCTGATACCGGGCCAGCCCATCCGTAAGCCGGCCATCCGTCAGCCAGGATGTCCTGGTGGCCATAACAAGGAGTTGACGGTTTGACTTTCGCAGCAACTGGCGGACGAGTTTCCGCGCATCGTTTTAGTCCAAACAACAACCCAGCCAGGAGTCCATAAACGAGCAGAAATACTCCTGCATTGAACAAGCCGGCTAACCGGTGCCGAACACGCTGGTGGCGTTTTTGCATCTAAAAAAATATAATTCTCGGTTTGCAAGGTGGCTAAAATTGTGCCACAAAGCATCATTATTGAGCTAAAGTAAGCAGTGATTGAAATATTAACGCCCCTGCACGCCACTGTATTTTCTCAGTCGAGGGCATTCTTTCTCTGGTATTGCACCCCTGCGGATGATCGAAATAATGGCATTCGCCATTTGATATTTTGGCTTATGTATAAGTTAAAATGGAGTGGTGGGGGTGGCAATATTTTCTGCTGGGATTCCGGCATCACTATCGCTTCCAGCCGAACCGGTAATGGTAATCATATCAACCCGCGTGCTATCCATGGTAGGTCTCCTGCGATCTCGCTTATCAGCATTTGAGACATGTGCATTGACTTCGTGGCCGCTTACTTGCGCCCATTGAGCCATCCAACTGCGGAGCTTTTTCTGGTTCATCCCACCCCGATAATTTTTGGTCTCCTGATTCTGCTGGACGAACTCTTCCAGCAAGCCAACAACAGGCATACCATTTTTGTCTGTGTAACTCTTTAATGGATATGCTTTGCCAGGTTCCAGGTCTTCGAAAAAATCAATGGCGCTTTCCGGAATGTCGTCGCTCAGCTTTCTGGATTTGTAGCTCTCGACGGGAGCTTCCACCAGTCCCCAGCGCATGTAACGCTGGATGGCCAAAACACAGACGTTATAAAATCGCATCCACTCCTGATCGTCCCAGTCGTCATAGAGCATCATGCCGAACTCATGCCAGGGGGTGTGGGCTTTGCAGAAATACTCTGCAAACTCCACGACGTAGATCCGCCGGTCAAACGTGTTGCCGGATCCGCGCAAGGTGTAGTTGGTATCCATCCACACCTTGGGTGAATCTGCAAACTGCAGCACTACTTCATTCTTGTATAGCTCCCGCACCGTCCATCCTTCCGTGAGGTTGTTTAAAAACAAATGCATAGGAAAGTTCTTGTCCAGATCGGGAATCCAGACATGCTCATGCAGCCGGCTCAGGCGAGCAAAGGCAGCAGGAGATTTGATGTCTATGGTTCTGCCAGGTGCATAAAATTGGTTGCGCACTTTACCAATACTTTGACCAACCAGTCCCTTTCCCGTTCCTCCGTTGGCCTCGAGGCCATCGCGCTGTAAACTGCGATCAACACCCAGGACCAATTTTGTTACCCGTGGATCCTTCCACCGGTAGAGGCTGTATCCTAGCGCTGTCAACATGCCAGCAAGCCGTTTACCGGCCAGGGTGCCACGTATGTCGCTGTCATCCAGGACAAAATGTTTAACGTCCCTTGGCAGATCCATGAGCGCCTTGGCATCGCGGCCATTTACGCACAGATTAATAAATCGAAAAAACTGACTCTGCTCCACCTCTTCAATCGGCAGCTGCTTAAAATCATAGTCTAGAATCTGATGTTTCCAAACCAGTCCAGACACCGATTCATTATTCCTGATCTCAGCAGATTTTTCGCTGATGGTCAGTACACCATTGCGAAAGCACAGGTAACTGCTGGTCGCATCATCCCGGAGGATATCCTTGTCCAGGTATGGCAAATGCCTTAACGCTGCGTTGCCAAACATGGTAGCGTCCTTACGTACCAGCATCCGAAAGGCCGCCGAATCCCCAACCTCCTGAACATGTGTTCTTACAAAGTCAGAAAGGGCAAAACAGGCGCGCTGATCGCCAATTTTTTCAATGCTCTTGCCCCGGATCTGAATCAAGTCGTAAAAACCTCCTGAAGGATCCAGAATGCGCCGAAATCCGGCTTCCTTTAAAAAGTCGTGGTAGCGCCCTTCATCCAGCTCTGCATATTGGCGCCGAGTTTTCTGGTCATACTCCATCTGCCAGAATTCTGACGCGGAGTAACGCTTGCTCTTATGGTGGAATGCAATTTGCCTGAGCTGGCCACTTGGCTTGTCGTACTCGTATTCGATGCCCAGATAAACAAAACGGTTTTCCTTAAGGTGTTTACCGTCACCGTAGAGCTGAAATACTTCGCTAACAGGCATCGGCGGATCTGTTCTCGCCTCATTGATATCATCCAAGAAAATGGGCTGTTCGAGCTGGCCCAATGCCCACTTCTTGTTTATAGGTTCAGGCATTTATGGACACTTTTTATAAAGCCATCTGTCATTTCATTGCTGATTTGCAGACATACCAGTGACAGCATGCCACGCTGGGTTGCCGGCAAAAATTGGGAACCAAGCGCCTGAGCGGATGCACGGGAAAATTCAGTGGCGAAATGGGCACGTGAATACGATCGAATGCGCTTGTTTAGGACATTAAAGGCAGAATCACCGTCAGGGGGATGGATCCGACATGTCTCCACCAGATTAACCGCCAGGGGATGAACAGGATTCGATAACTGCGCTGGCTCCCCGGTATTCTGGTTGTCCTGTTCAATCTGATAATTAAAAAAGTCTATCAGTACAGAAAGCTGCTCCTTTTGAAGCCGTCCGAATTCTTGATTGTGGTCGGGCCTCGAGCAGTAGCGCTCCAGGCTCTTGGCCATGTCCAAAAGCGCATTTCTGGCTGCACTGGCTAAGCGCTCCTGATCGGCCATCAGTTCACGGCCAGTAAGCGTGACGAAATGGGCACAAGGCTGTCCAGGGCACCCTTCGGGGCATCTGCCGGCAGAGAAGCCGTCAGGCTCCACAGAAGCTCCTCATAGAGCTCTAGGGCACCGATGTACCGAATGTTGCCAACCCGCTTCCGATGCTCCCGGTTACGAACGTGAGCCATGGCTACGGTCAGTTCAATAAGCCTCCGGTAGCGCATAAAGGTGAGCGCACGGAGCTCCTGAATCTGGTCAACCCTTAGCGGCAATCTTCTTTCCACGGCTTGGGCTTTTGGGTTTGCGGATCAGCTCTTCCATGGTGCAGCCAAAAACCTTCGCTGCTGCAGCCAGGTATTCACCTTTCATGGCATTGCGACCATCGCTGAAAGTCGTCCGCATGAGTCTGTTCAGGGTGTGTTGACCAATGCCCATTTCCTTCATCAGCGCCGTTTTTGTGGCGCTGAAATCCTTCATTGGAACGGACTGGAGTCGCTCGTAAAGAGCATACTTAAGTTGACTGGCATCGGGAATACGTTGCTTGTTGGTCATTTTGGTATCATTTTAGTGTTGTTATAGAGCAGATTAATGCACGACCTGTGCAGTGCTGCTCAATTTTGTAGCAATAATAGTGTAATTATGACAGCCAAGCAACGGAGATTGAAAATACACCACGGAAAGCGTCTGGAGCAACTCCTAAAGGCAATGGATATTTCCGTATCGGAATTGCACCGAAAAACCAACGTAACCCGCAACACCATTGTGGCCAAACTCAAGGCCGAAGAGATAGAGGATAAATACATCCTTGCGTTCTCAGAAGCACTTGGTATTGATCCCACCTATTTTGCAGGTTCCGAAAGCCCGGATTCTTATGCAGCCGTTTCTCTGACCATTGCAAAAGAGAAAATTGCCCTCCTGCACAAGGAAATTGAAGACCTGAAAGCGCAGAACGTGTTACTGAGCAATCAGTTATCCATCAACGCCAGGTTCATAGAAGAATTAGAAAGGCAACTGCTTGACTACGTCAAAAGCGCGTCATTAGGTATCGAAAAATAGGCTAAAACTATCCGGTAACTACTTGATTATCAATTAATATTGATTGAAAATCAAATTAGTATTTTACCGGTTCAGGCAAACGGTATGGATCTTCAATTTCCTAAAGGTTTTATCTGGGGAACGTCAACGGCGGCCGCTCAAATTGAAAGCGCCTTTGACCATCAATGGAAGGGCATTCAGTGCCGGACGGGGGAGTATTTTGAGCAAACCACCGATCACGAAAAACGGAGAGAGGAAGACCTGGAGATCATCTGCTCCCTTGGGCAGGCTTACCGCATGAGCCTTGACTGGTCCCGGCTGCAACGCGCTGCCTACGCAGATTTTAATCCGGAAGTGGTGCAGGAATACATCGAGTTTCTGCAAGCGCTAAAATCCCGGAACATGCATGTGATGATGGTGCTTCACCATTTTGCGGAACCGCTATGGTTTGCCCATGAAGGAGGCTTTTCCAATCGTTCCGCAATTCCGGTTTTTGTTGACTTCTGCCGTAAAATGGTTGATGCTTTCGGGGCCTATGTTGACAGTTGGAACACGTTCAACGAGCCCGGGGGTTATATGATGATGGGCTATTTTTTGGGAATCTTTCCCCCGTATAAAAAGAATTTTTTAACGGTACTGAAGGTGCTCCGCAATATGAGCAAGGCCCACAACCAGGTTTACGATGTCCTGAAAGAAGCCTACCCGGAAAAGCCGGTGGGAATTTCAAAACACACCATGCTCTATCAGCGCGAAGGGCTGCTGGGCTGGTTTACCGAGCAATTTAGCAACCGGTTTTATCTCGGTTATATCACCGACCAATTTCACAAAAAGGCGGATTTTCTTGGAATGAGTTACTATGGGCGCGTGCCGCTCAAACCGATGCCGGTTTCAGAAATAGACACACCTGGCCTGTTGTCCAGGCGCGGGGTCCGGCATGATGATATGTGGGAGTACCATCCGGAAGGCATTGCCACCATCATTCGGCGATACCACAAACGATACGGACTGCCAATCTGGATAACAGAAAACGGATTGTGTACAGACGATGATAATTTTCGCATAGAAAGCATCCGGGATTATCTGAAAGCGATACACGGTTGTATTCTGCAAGGAATAGACATCAAGGCCTATTTTCATTGGACTGCCTGGGACAATTTTGAGTGGTTTTTGGGACCGACTTATCGCTTCGGCCTTTACCACACTGACTTCAAGACTATGGAGAGAACCCCCAAAGGTTCAGCCGCCTATTTTGCGGAAATAGCCCGCAACAATTTGGTGCAGGTTTGATGCGAATGATGTACACCTGCTAAATGCATTGCAGGCACAAAAAAAATTCTCGCCTTTTATGGCCTGGCAGGCAACCCCTCCGTTGTTTTTCCGGTATTGACTACAAATACCGGAAGCCGGCTTGACGCTCTCCCATCGACAAGTCCATTCCCAACTTCCGGTATCCGCCGTTGTCTCCCATGTTTTATTTGGCTTTCAGTATATATACATAATTCCACCTCGAAGGCTGCGCCTTAAAACTTATCCATCCGCTTACGTGCCGCGTTCCTGCCATTGATGCCGGATCGCGGCACGGGCTTTTTAAGGCCGTAAAGAAAAAGAGTTGGAGAACTTCCTGCCGGTTGTGGAACTCACAAAAGAATCACACCAGTTCAAAAACCGTTATTTCCGGACGCATACCGACCCTGCCGGGATAGAATGTATATCCGAAACCCCGGTTAACATAGAGATATTGCTGGGCCTGCTTGTACAAACCGGCCCATTCCCTGTAAAAATATTGTCCCGGGCTCCAGCGCCAGTTTCCAATTTCAAGACCAAATTGAAATCCGTGTGTATGGCCGGCAAACATGGCATTGATGTCATGATAATCTGGCAAAACCTGAGCTTTCCAATGGCTTGGATCGTGGGAGAGTAGCAAACGCAGATCGGCCTTCCCGGTGCCCCGGTGGGCGCTCTTCAGATCGCCATACTTGGGAAAACGTCCGAACGCGCTCCAATTCTCAATCCCGATTACGGCCAGGGTTGCTTTACCGATTCGCAACAACTCGTGCTCGTTCATCAGCAACCGCCAGCCTAGCCGACGGTGCATATCCATCAGGTCTTCAAAATTCCTGACCTTTTGGTCGGGATGCTTCCAGGCCACATAATCGCCATAATCGTGATTCCCCGTGATGGAAAAGACGCCGTGTGGAGCTTGTAGCCGGCTCAAAATCGGGAGGTAGGGCTCTGCCTCCGAAGCAACCATGTTGACCAGATCTCCGGTGAAGAAGATAACGTCCGGGGTCAGTGCGTTGATCTGATCTATCGCCTTGGAGACGCGGTCCGGGCGGGTGAGGCTTCCTGTATGCAGGTCTGAAATCTGCACAATACGGAGCCCCTGCAAGTCGGGATGCAGATTGTCAAACGCTAAGGGAACTTGCCTGAATTCATAGCGATACGCATTTCTAAACATACCATACATCAAAAGGAAAAATGGCACGCCGCCCGTGACGATGCCAGACATACTCACCCCTGGCGCCCTCATGACATGTTCCCAGCCGGCGATTAGCAACACTGCCCGGAAGAGATCTTCCAGAACCAGAAAGATGATCAGGATGAACTTTCCGAGAAATGCACTGAGGAAAACAGGGGGGAAATAGAGCATTAGCGCTTTGGGCCAACGATGCCGGTCAATGATCATGCTTGCGAAAATTCCACCAACTACAAGGGCTGTGAAACCCCAGTACAATGCCATAATCACCGGGAAAACAGCTAAACCGGCTAGCGCTGTTTTCAAACCCTGAAATGCATAAGCATCAACGGCTAAGAGCAGCACAACCAGTGTTATTCTTGGAAGCATGACCAGGGTTAACAGAAAAGGTCCGACTTGTGTTTAGCCGCCCTGAAGAGGACAACCGCCGGTGAACCGTTGCCAAAGCCAATGAGAATTGTGTTTTGGCGGGAAAATAGATTCTCACGCCCGATGGTCCGGCGGCGGAAAATTACTTCCGCCCGGCATTCATCGCAAGCAGCTTGGTATATTTGAACGATTTGTCTTTGCGAAAGACCTAATAAAGGGTGCTTTTAGGAAAGGCTCCTTCAAACAATTCCCTGCGATGAATTCTATGCTCGTCCCAACTATGCTGCTCCGGCAGCTATACACAACAAACAGCCTGAAAAATGTTGAAGGCGGAGTCCGCTTTTCGATTAAAAACCGGCTTCAGGAAACCAAACTGACCTCCATTGACGAAATCACCATTGGGGGTGATCAGATCCTGCAAGATCACATTCGCCTGGAATTTGGAACCGGCGAAAGCATGCCAGCTTCGGCCGTGACCGTGGATAATCCGGTTTCCTTTCCCCTCAAAGGCACCTTTGACATCATCTGTTCGGTTCCACACTTGCCCGAGGGTCGTCACGATATCGGCATAGCCTTCAGCACACAAAGCTTCGGCACCCTGAAATTCAACGTCTCGGATGGATTGGCGCTGGAAGTGCTGGACCGGACTAAAATTCCCCGCGACCTGGAAGATGATTACAGCCCCCAGGCTATCAATTCCCGGCAGGTTTTTGTGGAGCAGTACGCCGGGCGTAAACTGGAACACATCAAGCAATATTCATTTGATCCGCACCTGACCAAAGGAAACTGCGAGCATTTTACCGGGGTGGCGCAAATTCCACTGGGCATAGCTGGTCCGCTAAGGGTGAATGGGGAATATGCAAATGGTGACTTTGTGGTGCCGATGTGCACATCAGAGGGTACGCTGGTTGCCAGCTATAACCGGGGAATCAAAGTGCTCAACGCATGCGGAGGAGTTAAAACCACAATCGTTCGGGATGCCATGCAGCGCGCGCCGGTATTCATTTTTGAAGATGCCCGCGGAGCGCGTGACTTTGTGGACTGGGTAAAAGACCATTTCGCAAAGATTGCCGAAGAAGCCGAATCCACGACGAGGATCGGGCGGTTGCAATACATTGATCCCTACCTTTCCAACAAATTTGCATACCTGCGATTTAACTATTCCACCGGCGATGCAGCCGGGCAAAATATGGTGGGAAGGGCAACGTTTGCGGCCAGTTCCTGGATATTGGATAACTACAAGGAAAACAAAATTGAACACTTCTTTCTTGAATCCAACCTGGCCACCGATAAAAAGGCTT
>JANNSM010000052.1:0-2394 GCA_031402635.1 Bacteroidota bacterium
GGCGGTGAGGAGGTCTGCTTCGGCAGCGATCAGCAGGTTGCTCGAGTTGCTGAGTTCAAAACTGGGAGCCTGGCCGGCATCAAATCTCTTTTGGGCAAAATCCAGGGATAGTTTCCTCGATTCGACCACCTTCAGGGCTGCACGGTAACTGCTCGCTGCTGCCCGGGCATCAGCCACGGCCTGCTCAATCAATTGCCGCAGGGTATTCAGCTCGCGCTCGTTGGTGACCTTTTGCTGTTCATAGCCCAGCTCTGCGGTTCGGATATTGCTGTGAACCACACCATTGTTGAAAATGGGAATGGTCAGCCCAACTCCGACAAACTGCCCGAAGTTGTTATTCAACTGTTTGCCAAACGAAGGCAGAAATTCTGCCACAGATTGTTCCGTAAACCAGGAGGTGTTGGCCCCGCCGTTTAACCCGAGAGACGGGTACAGCGCGCTTTTGGCCACGTTGATGTTGTCCAGGGCCACTTGTTCGGAAAGCACATTCCGGGAATATGCCGGAAGGTTTGAAGCGGCGTATTGGAAGATGGCATCGGCGTCCCAGTTCTCTACGGCCAGAAGTGCTTCCATGGCCACAGGATCGGGCATTTCCACCACAAAGTCTTCGGCATCTCCAGCCTGCATCACCATCCTGAGTTGCAGATAGGCAATGGAGATGCCGTTCTGGGCCTGGATTACGCCCTGCTCATCCGCCGCCACCTGGGCCTCGAGTTCCCGAAGATTTCCTTCCGGAATTACCCCTGCCTTAACCAGACGCGTAGAATTGCTCAGGTTGTCCCGGCTCACCTCAATCTGAACTTCGCGTCTCCGCTGATCTTCAAGGGTCAGCAATACCTGGAGATAGGCCGTCAGCACATTCAGGCGCACCTGATCTTCTATGGCTTGTTGGTCCATTTCTGCCAGAGAACGCTGGTTTTGGGCGAGCCGGATTCCCCGCATCAAACCAAAACCCTGAAAAATGGGGAGGTTTGAGTTCAAACTGTAGGAATTGCTCTGGGAAGTTGAAGCATCCACCGTGAGGTTATCCGGTGTGGTGAAGCGTCCAAAAGCCAATCCATAACTTACCGAGCCATTGAAGTTGGGCAACCTGGCAAGCCGGCTTTGTTGCAGCGTAACCTCCGCTTGTTCTACCCCGATTCCGGAAAGGCGGACATCCAGGTTGTTTTCGAGCGCGTAATTCAGGCATTTTTCCAGGCTCCAGATGCTTTGAGCATTTAGGGAACCGGCTAACGGCAGGCTCATCAAGAGCAAACACAAGGCGTTGCGAAACATGGATGGTCGTTTGGTTGGTCGC
The DNA here is from genome assembly GCA_031402635.1 of Bacteroidota bacterium. GTDB lineage: Bacteria > Bacteroidota > Bacteroidia > Chitinophagales > BACL12 > WGOA01. The sequence goes on from JANNSM010000052.1 coordinate 1,298, forward strand.
AGGAGTCGGGAAGATGGTGCGGAAGCTTTGACGGCTTTTTACAGAAGCCGCGCCGAAATTAGGGATATGCCACAGAAACGCGGTCGCTGCTGACCGCTATTAAGTAAATATTAACATTTTCTAATGCCAAGGTATTTCTTTTAGTTCGAAGTGATGCTCAACCCGATCGGCCTCGTCAAAACCCCGCCCCTCCTTACCTTAGCCGGGAAACGAGCGCCCGTTGACCTTGAAGGCTCCGCACCGCAGGTTCGCACCTGCAATTCCAGCCCGTTCAACATGCTCTTCTGAACTCATGCCCCTTCTCCAGGACAACCCCGACCATGTGTTCATGCGCGCTGCGCTGGCCGAAGCGGCCAGAGCCTTTGAAGAAGATGAAGTGCCGGTTGGCGCCGTTGTCGTGTGCCGCAACCGCATCATTGCCCGGGCACACAACCAGACCGAGCGGCTCCGCGATTCCACCGCTCATGCCGAAATGCTGGCGATGACCGCGGCCGAAGAAACGCTTGGCACCAAAATCCTGGACCTTTGCACCCTTTACATCACGCTGGAGCCCTGCGTGATGTGCGCCGGGGCCTGTTTCTGGACCCGGGTAGGTCGAATCGTTGTGGGTGCCACTGACCCCAAGGCGGGATTTCTCCGGTTTGGCTCAGCACTCCTCCATCCCCGCACGGAGTACTGCCACGGGGTTGAAGCCGAAGCCGCCGCAACCCTCCTTCGGGATTACTTCCGAAGCAAGCGCAACAGCGGTCCCGCCGCGTCCTGATCCCTTGTGAAGCGTTATATTTGGTCGGCATTACTTTGACCCTGCCGGTGTCTTTTCAGCCATCGCTGCCCGTCAAATCTTGCACGCAATAACCGCTTAACGACTTTAAACCCGAAGCCATGCCTTTTGAATTGCCCGCCCTTCCCTATGCTTTTGATGCTCTTGAGCCGCATATTGATGCGCGCACCATGGAAATCCATCACGGCAAACACCACGCCGCCTACACCAATAACCTAAATAATGCTATTGCCGGGACTCCGCTGGAAAACAAGGGCATCCTGGAATTGATTGCCCACGCCGGCCAGCATGGCGCCGCCGTTCGCAACAATGGCGG
>JANNSM010000053.1:0-8944 GCA_031402635.1 Bacteroidota bacterium
CAGCGAATTTGACACCGGCTTTGACGAGGAAGGCCTTTCCATCAAACCCGGACCGGGCTTCATGGGCCTTGCAGGTCCGGCTTATGTGCTGAGTGGCTACACCACCCTGGGTCTTCCCGGCCGCAACGTATTTGTCTGCGGTTTGGATATGTTTTTAGGGATGGTCTGGGGTGAGCATTATGGAGGTCCGGGTGATGAGGAAGGTCGGGAGATCGAAGTTTCCCCGATCGGTGAACTGCTGGTGGGCGGCTATTCCACCAGTTTCTCCAACGGCCGCCGTGACGTGTTCATCAGCCAGCTCACCCCGATGGGAGCACCGATCTGGCAAAATATTTACGGCCTCAAGCGCGACGAAGAAGGCTTCTCCATAGAGTACATCAGCGACGGAACCATCGCCGCCTGCGGCTGGACCAACCAGTTGTCTGCAACAGGAATCAAGGATGCCTTCCTGATGAAACTCAACTTTGCCGGTGGCTTATTATTCTCCAAAGCATACGGCGGACCCAATGATGATATCGGATACGCCATCAAAGAGAGCATTTCGGTAGCCGGCATTGGAGGGCATTTGCTGATGGGCGGCGTTTACGGTGAAATCCCTGCTGCCGTAACCGATGACCGCGACATCTACACCGTGAGAACCAATGGGGCAGGAAATGCACCTTGTTGGAAGAATCCCAAATTCCGCCAACTGCCAGTGGTGGCGTTGTTTAACAACTGCCTGCTGCCTGCCGCAAACATCGCATTTAATGTTCCTATTCTGCCCGTTGATCCAGTGGTTCCATTTAGTCAGGCCAACCGTTGCTGCACCTGCACCGACATGGTCGTCAGCTTCACGTATAGCCCGACTATTTTCTGCTCCGGTACCCCGGTTACGTTTACCAACACAAGCACCTGCGTAGATAATTTCCGCTGGCTGGTCAACGGAGTGCTTGTCACCTCAACGGTGAACATGACCTACATCTTCGCTGCACCGGGCGTTTACACGGTCACCCTGATCGGTAGCAATGCTGGTTGCCCGGCGATCTCTTTTGCCACCACCATTGTGGTGTCTTGCGGACCTACTCCAAGACTTGAAGACGAAGGGCAGGTGAGCTCACTGCAATTGCTGCCAAACCCGGCTACCGATCGCGTTGCCCTGAAGGCAGAACTCGGTAAAGGCTCCGATCAGTCCGCCTTTGTCCGGATTGCCGACATGACGGGTCGCGTGGTGTTTGCAAACTCCTACAACGTCAGCGGATCGCTGTTGACCACCGAGCTGCAAACCACAGACTGGACCGAAGGCATCTACCTGGTTCAGGTTTTCAGTGGCAGCTACGAGCAAACCCAGCGGCTCCTGATTGCCCGTTGATTTCTGTTTCACGATCCCTGCTTGATGCGCGGAGGTCGGCCCAAAAGGTCGGCCTTCGCCTTTTTATGTTATTGGCTTAGTTGATAAATAAATCATGTTACGCAATTTTAGATCAACTCAATATTAAGTTTTATTTCTTTTTCAATTTACATAAATGCAAATATGTATTACAAACCTCTATTATAACTGGCTAATTAAGTCTTGAATAAATTATGTAAATGGATTACTAATACTTTATTATTAATTGAAATTATTGTAATTAGTTAATTAAAATCTATTTCACAAAGCATGACAGGTAAGATTTTTTGTTTTTCATTTCATTTTTTAATCTCTCTAGATTTAATAGGCAAGATTCAAGAAAGCTGTTTGAAAGAAAGTCGACAGCAATTTATAACCCCCAAACCTAGTAATCATGAACGCTTTAACTGTTTCTTTTAGAAAGCCTTTGTTTCTTTTTTTGATTTTGCTGATATCCAGCGCAACCTGGGCACAGTATTTTAATCAGAGCACAGACTTGTTCCGTCAGGACATTGCCCGTGATTTGGATGTAAATCCTACTGATGGAAGCTATGTTACAACAGGTTATTCCAAAGAAGGACCCGTTGGTGTGCCTCCTTTAACGTTTACCAATTTGGTCAAGTATGATATAACGGGTTTACTATTATGGTCGCGATTTTATGATTTAGGGACCGGTTTTTCCAGAGGGAATGATGTTGAGAAAACCTCCGATGGCGGTTACATCATCGCGGGTCATGGCATTAGCCCGGTCACCGGCATTCCATCGGCAATTCTCATTAAGACGGATCCGGTCGGAACGGTAATTTGGTCTCAATTTTATGATTTTTCAGGTCCGTATTCCGAAGCCTTTGCTGTCGAAGAGGTTATCCGTCCTTTAATTGGGGTTACCTACGCGGTAACCGGTTCTTACCGCAATCCCTTTAATGCCACCCTAGACATTTTTGCCATGTCTGTTGACGCAGGGGGATTTATCATTTCCATGAGCCAATTTGATACCGGTCTTGATGAAGAAGGCCAAAGCATCAAACCTGGTCCCGGACTCTTTGGTGGCGTTGGTCCAGCTTATATCATCAGCGGCTATTCTACGTTTGGTGCTGCGGCAGGACGAAATGTCTTTGTTGCCGGGCTTACCCCTCTATTGGGCATGATCTGGGGAGAAGTATATGGCGGTCCCTTGGATGAGGAAGGCCACAGTCTGAGCTTGATTCCCGGTGGGGAAATTCTTGTCAGTGGATACTCCAACAGTTTTTCAAATGGCAGACGTGACTTTTTCGTCAGTCTTTTGGATTTTGCGGGTACACCAATTTGGCAAAATATCTACGGCCGTAAAAAAGATGAAGAAGCCTTCTCCATTTCCACGCTCAGTGACGGAACGTTTGTTACCGCGGGTTGGACATCGCAAACTTCCGACGGAAGTGTTGATGCAGCTTACCTTAAGGCAGATTTTGGAGGAGCCTTGCTCTATTCCCGCAATTTCGGCAATCGTCGGAATGATACGGCTTATGCCATCAAAGAAAGTATCGGGACAAGTGGGTTAGCTGCAGAGTTATTGATGGGAGGCGTGTTCGGAGTTTTACCAGCCGCAGCTAGTGATGACCGCGACATTTACACCATCCGGACCAATTCGACAGGCGACAGTTCCTGCCCGAAAGACCCGCGATTCCTTCGTTTACCAGTAACGCCTGTGCTTACGCCCTGCACACTTCCCGCGATGTTTCTTGCTTATAGCAGTCCGATGTTGGTGCTGGACCCGGATGCTCCGCATACAGTTACTGATCGCTGCTGTACGTGTAGTGATATGGATGTGACGTTTACAGTTGATCCTACGATAATTTGTGCAGGGACCCCGGTGTTTTTCAGAAATACGAGTTCCTGCGTGGATGAATTCCGTTGGTATGTGAACGGCGTTTTAGTTCCTGGATCTCCGGATTTGAACTATGTTTTCGCCACCCCTGGCGTTTATACGATAACACTTTACGGACGGAATGCCGGTTGTCCGGTTAAGTCCAGCTCTATAACTATTTCGGTAAGTTGCGGTCCCACGCCAAGGATAGAAGGTCCTGACCAAATTTCTGAAGTTCAGTTATCACCCAACCCAGCCAATGGTCCGGTTGAACTCCGGGTAAATTTGGGTGAAGGTGCTGACCATACTGCCTTTGTCAAAGTTGCAGATATGACCGGCAGAATTGTTATGGAAGGAGCATACCCAATTGCGGAAGGGATGCTGAATGTCCGGTTGGAGACTGCTGGTTGGTCACAAGGTATTTATCTGGTTCAGTTGCGAAGTGGCCAGGTTGATCTTACCCGCCGATTGACCATTAATCGTTAAAGCAAAACTCACTTCGCAGAAAATGATTTGAATAAAGGATGACAAATAATCCTTAAACTTCGGACGGAACAAAAACCGTCCGGAGTTTTTTTTTAATTCATTTTCGTTCGCCGCGAAGATTTGCGAAGGCGTTTTTCCTCCGCTTTCTCCCGCAGCCACTGGATGGCGGAAATTTCGCGGGTGCTTTCCATTTTCGCGAGCAGATGATCCAGTTTTTCAGACGGCCCGGGAGGCAGGTTGCACAGTTTTTTCAGGTACCGGATCAGGTTCAGGTTGATTGTTTTGTGGTAACCAGAAAGCACTTTGTTTCTACGGATAAAAACACTGAAGCTGTCAAAAAGCGAAAAAAGTGCATCGGTCTCATCGGTTTCATAATACACTTTGAGCAGCAGCACTTTGGAATCAAGGTTGTAAAAAACATCGTCGTATTCCACTTCCTGGAGCAGTTGCATAACCTGGTCATATTGACCAACCGTATAAAAATATACGGCTAAATTGTAGGTGTAGGCATTTTCCCGAAAGGAAGCCGGAAGCTGGTCTTTGTATTGGCGGATAAATTTTTTCACCCATCGGTAATCGCCGGCGCGAAGACCAACCGTAACAATGTTTTTGTAGTTGGAAGGGGAGAGCTGACCTTGGTCAAGCAGCACATTTCGCTTCAACGCTTCCTGGTAAAGACCCAGCAATTCACTCAGATATTCCGATGCGCCCCGGTTGGCCTGGCGGATGCAGAAATTGATGGCGTGGATATACACTTCGTACTGCTCTTCGGCCGAGAGCAACGGCGCACTTTGCTCCATCCAGCGCCGCAGTTCGCGGTACGCTTTTTCCGGTTCCTGTCCGCGCAGCATTCGCAAAACGGCACCGTACAGCGCAACGGCGGGCTGTTTCGCGTAATCGCTATGGGCAATCAGCCCTTCGAGCTGATCCACCATGGCCACGTCTTCATCAACCTGCAAAATGTGTTTGAGGTTGAGAATTTCGCAGGCAAGCCGCAGCCGGCTGGCCAGGTAGTACGCGTCCAGGGCGGCCAGTGCGGCAACCGGCGCCAGTTTTTGGGAGCGGAAGTCCTGGCGGGCGTTGAAACGGTGTTGCGCCATTTCCAGGGCATACCGGTCGAAGTGGTGTTGCCCGTCCCGCAGGTTTTGTTCGTCGAGTCCTTTCCGTGTGCGGCTCAGTGCGTACTTCAGGTGTTTATCCTGCCGCCGCCGGTCCAGTTCTTCGAGCAACAGCCGTTCCTGCCGGGGACTGTTTCTACTCAGCGCTTCCTGTTGCAAAAAACCTTCGAGGCGCTTCAGCATTTGCGAAGACTGCGTGCGGAACGCCAGATCGTCAAACGGTTTTGCCGGGTACAGTTGCAACCATACGGCGTGGCGGTCCGGCTCTGCAATTCCCGGGTAGAAAAAGTCATTGTTCAGCAAATCATAAAAGCGAATCAGTTCCGGAACCGGATGGAAATAGGGCGAAACCAGGTAGTCCCGAAAGCGGCTTTTTTCGCGCCCCGAAAGCGCCTGAAGCAGCCCGAGCAGTTTGCTGTCTTTCACAGTTGTGCTTTTTTCTCAGGTATCTCACAATATAACAAATTTCTCTAAAATGAAGTCTCAAAACTTATGTTAATTGTTGATTAGCAGTAATTTGAAATCTTATCGAAACGACAAGCACACTTACAGGCCCCACATTCACAGGCATTTGTACATGGTGACCAGCCGTCTAATCAAGACCTTTGAACGGTTAAGCATTTAGATAGAAACCTGCTGGATATGCAAGTGCGATCCCTTACCTTGTAAATTCAGGAGCATCAAACGGGAGAAAATGAAAACCAAAGCATACGGGCTCCGGCTGTTCGGGCTGTTTTTATTACTGGGGATTTTTCCGGCAGGCAGGCACTTGCAGGCCCAGATAGGCAATACATTTTGTAATCCGGTGCCGGTTGGTACACTGCCTCCAACCACCACACTTACGTTTCCCGACAACAATTTCGGCAGCGGATCGGAGCCCGATCTATGGCCGGACTGCGGCGGCGGAAACAATTCGCGATTTTATTTTTTCCGTCTTCCCGCCGGATTTACATCGGTACAGATTCAGTTGCAGCCGCAGGAATCGAGAATCTTTCAGTTAGCCTTGCTCGATTCGCTGGCCTGTCCGTTTCCGGGACCGGACCGCTTTGTTGTGGGCACGGATGCGTGCGGTACACCGGGCGCAACCATCAGCATTCCCTCCGGAGAAATTTGCCTGAACCGCGGTGGCGGATACATTCTCAAAGTCAGCGGCCAGACCGGAAATTACCTGCTCAGTTTTAATGCCATTCCCCCGAGCTGCACCGACGGCTGTTTAAACGGATTTGAAACCGGCATTGACAGCCTTGCGCCGCCTGATATTCTCACCTCTTCGTTGGATTCTTCGCTCTGCGCCGGCGACCTCGTTTTTCTCCAGGTCAGCGATCCGGGTGCCTACACCAGTATCGTCTGGAATACCGGTGCAACCGGCCCCCTGATCACCGTCAATTCTCCGGGAAACTATTCCGCTTCGGTCAGCACGCTGGCCGGCTGCAGCGCGCTGGCCAAAATCAAATTGCTCTTTGATGCCGACTGCGTCTGGCCCGGCGATGCCGATCTGAGCCGCCGCGTGGAAGCGCGCGATATTCTTCCCATCGGTCTCGCGGCCGGCCGCACCGGCCCTCCGCGATCTTCGGGTGGCATTCCCGCACTGACCTTCATCGGGCAGCCTGCCCCGGACTGGCCGTTGTCGTTCACCGGAGTTTATGAAGGATTGAACTACAAGCATGCCGATGTGGACGGCAACGGGGTCATCAACCCGCTGGATGTAAACGGCATTGAACTCAATTACGGGCTGGATGTTCCCTCGGATTTGCTCGAAGGCGGGCGCTGGGCGGAATTTGAACGGGCCAGCTCTTCCGATCCGCCGCTCTACATCGTGTTTGACCAGGACAGCGTCGAGGCCGGCGATACACTTCGCGGCACAGTGCTTTCGGGAACAGCGTTGGAGCCCGTCAGCAACCTCTACGGCTATGGCCTCAATCTTGAGCTGCCAATGGCTTTTCTGGATTCCACCTATTTCGATATTGACTTCAGCACAAGCTGGTTAGACGACGACGGCGATGTCAGCAGTTTTCACCAGTTTGTACCCACGCAGGGATTTGCCGACATCGGCTACACGCGCACCGACCAGACAGGCCGCAGCGGCAGTGGTCCGCTGTTCAATTTCGGGGTGATTGTGGTGGACAACCTGGACGGTGCGCGGGTCACCAAAACCCGGCAGTTGCCTTTCCATTTTCAGGACCTTCTGGCTCTTGATGTCGGTGCCGACAGTGTGTTGCTCAACCCGCTGTCAGACACCGTGGTGGCCTTCAGCTTCTGCGATTCGCGAGGCCTGAGTTCTGCTACCGAGTTTATCCAGTCTTTCAAAGTCAACAGCAAAACGGTCAACAGCGGCAACAACGGTGGCTACCGTTTTCTCACCGTGAACGCCAATTTTTTGAAAGCCAATAACGGCTACACCTTTGGCTTCCGCCCGGGTTTTGTCGGTCCTGCGGTAAACGAACACTGGCGCGCATGGCTGGACATCAACGCCGACGGCGATTTTGACGATCCCGCAGAATTGCTGGTTGATCGCGTGAGTTCCGTTTTCTTTCAGCGGGCCGTCTTTGTGCCGGATACCGCCGTGCTAGGCTGGACCCATCTTCGCGTTCAGATGAAGCGCTCGGATGGCTTTGGGCCAGAGGCTTGTGAGGAATTCGGTTTCGGCGAAGTGGAAGATTACTTTGTTGAAATCCGCGCCGCCGGGCCCCGCTACGGAGAGCGCGAACAGCCGCTGATCATCTGGCCTAACCCGGCTCGCGATCGAGTTGCCGTGGCTCCGCCGGTTGAAGCCGGTGAGCTGATTGAGCTGCGTCTTGCCACTCCGGAAGGCCGTCAGCTCCGCATTCCCCTGCAAGATTCCGGACCCTCGCTGCAACTGGATCTGGGCGGCTTACCGCGCGGTCTTTACACCGTTCAGTTGCTGGGCGAAACGGGAGTGTGGAGTGGCAAACTGGTGCTGATTCCCTAAGCGAAAGCCGGGTTTGGCCGGGCAGCCATTTTTCTGGCTAAGTCCTGCGCGCTAACTTGTCGGCATGGCTGCATACCTGACAAGAACCCGGCGCTTTCTCGCCGGGCTGATCGTACTGATTCCGCTGTTCGTTTTTCAGCTTTCCTGCAAGGAAGAAGATGCTCCGGCTCCCGACTACCGCCCGGTAGTGGCGGTGCACGGCTACCTGGGCTCCGGCGATACGTGGGCGCCCCATTTTAAAGCATTTTCTGCCCGTGGCTATGGGCAGGATCGCCTGTTTGCTTTTGATTACAACAGCCTGGGCGACGACGGCATTTCGCTGTCCCGGCTCGATGCATTTATTGACGAAGTGCTGGCCGAAACCGGTGCATCGCAGGTTGACCTGATGGGTCATTCCAAAGGCGGAGGAATCAGCTATACCTACCTGTCCGATCCGGCAAGAGCCGCCAAGGTGGCGCACTATGCGCACATCGGCAGTTTTCAGAATGACTCCGCTGCAGGACCCAACGCAGACATTCCCACGCTCAATATCTGGTCTCCGGATGACCAGGTGATTTCCATCAAAGGCGATATTCCCGGTGCGGTGAATCTGTCCATTCCCGGAGCAGACCATTACCAGATTGCCACGCACCCGGAGGGTTTTCTCGCGCTTTGGAAGCACTTCAACGAGACCAGCGAAGTGCCGCCAGTGCTGGCATCCGGCAATTCCATAGCCGTGGCCGGCAAAGCCCTGACTTTTGGCGAAAACACCCCGGTTGCCGGAGGAACGGTCGAAGTTTGGGCGCTTGACGATCAGGCCCAGCGGCTGAGCGCCAGTGCCAACCTGACTTTCACCATTGCCGATGACGGTTCCTGGGGTCCGGCCGAGCTCCCGGACGGCGCATTCCTGGAGTTCCGGGTGCGTGGTTCGGGCAGCACTTCGCGCGCCATTCATTATTTCCGGACTCCGGGTCTGGTCAGCGACCATTGGATTTACCTGCGCACCATTCCCCCGCCGATCACGCTGGCCGGGCTGTTGCTGGCCAACCTGCCCCAGGACGACAACCAATCTGTTGTTGCGGTCTTTTCTTCGTCCCAGGCGGTGATCAACGGTCGCGATGTGCTGGATGTGGACGGAACGGTTTTGTCAACTCCGGAACTGGCTGCTCCCGAACTGACTACGATCGCTTACTTTTTGTACG
>JANNSM010000054.1:0-1765 GCA_031402635.1 Bacteroidota bacterium
AAACAAATGAAACACAAAGAACCCCAGCCCAATCACCATGAAAGGCATGGACAGTGCAGTTAATACAATCGTCCAGCGGAAGAGACTCCAGTAGGAGATGACGCTTGCGTCATCGGGGCGGTCGGGGCGGTAGATAATGGCAACCTTGTCGCCCACATCGTAAGCCGGTGGCTTGGAACTGATGTCGCTGATGAATTCTAACGGCTTATGATTTTTGTCCATAAACTGGAATCTCGGCTTGGAGAGATCGCCATCGTCGCCCTGCCCGCCGATCAACTCAATGACCTCCGCCGTCGTCACCGTACCCTCGGCAATCAGTTGACGGGTTTTCAGATATTGCCCGTAGGCAAAGTACAAGCCGGTCATCCCGACCAGCAACACGATGGCATGCACAATCATAGCGGTGAGTTTTAGGGGAACCAGGGCATTCATTGGTATGGTGAAAATAGCGAAAGCGTTGGGGAATTGGATTATCTTCCCCTTTCTGAAATCGAGACCCATGAAATCTTTCGTGCTCTGTTTATTGATTGCCATGCTTGCTTTGCCTGTTGCAGCCCAGCAGCAACCAACCAATGCCGTCTTTGTACCAGCCGGCGGCAACGCATGGGCCTCTGGCGGAACTTTCGTCTTCACCAACGATGGCCTCACCGACTGGTCGGATAAGAATACGATTTGTACTTTTTACGTCCGTGTTCAACCCGGGCAGCTTGGTGTTGCCCTTCGGCTAACGGCGCCCGCCGCAGCAACACTGAGGGTGACCGTCCAGGGTGAGCCTAAACAAATAGAAATTACTCCGGGCCCTGCTGAGCATGCTGCCGGAACTTGGGCCATCGCAGAAGCGGGATATGTGACTGTCGGTGTTCAAGGGCTTTCCAAGACGGGCGACCACTTTGGCGCGTTGTCAGGATTATCCATCAGCGGCACGGCCGTGGGCGATGATCTCGCGTATGTGAAAGACAACGAAGGCAATTTCTTCTACTGGGGAAAGCGAGGACCCTCCGTGCACCTGCGTTACGACATCATGGGCAGAACCGACGTGGAGTATTTCTACTCTGAAATCCATGTTCCTGCAGGCAATGATGTGATCGGATCCTACTACATGGCCAATGGTTTCGCGGATGGATACTTTGGCATGCAGGTGAATAGCGCGAAGGAGAGAAGGGTGCTTTTCTCAGTGTGGAGTCCATTTCAAACCGATGACCCCAAAGCCATTCCTGAAGGCGATCGTATTCTTTTGCAGAAGAAAGGCGAGGGAGTGTACACCGGTGAGTTCGGCAACGAAGGTTCCGGCGGACAGAGTTACCTCGGCTACCCGTGGAAGGCCGGAACTTCTTACGGCTTCCTGCTCCGCGCACAGCCGCAAGGCGCCGAAGCAACGATCTACACCGCATGGTTTTTTGCGCCTGAGTTAAACAAGTGGACCCTCATCGCCAGCTGGCGACGACCGAAGAAGGCGGCATATCTATCGGGGTTGTATTCCTTCCTGGAGAATTTTCAACCCGAAACCGGAAAGGTCACCCGCCTCGCCCGCTATGGCAACCAGTGGATCCGCTATGCCGCAGGCCACTGGCACGAACTCACCCAGGCAAAATTCACCGGCGACAACACCGCGCGCAAAAACTACCGGAAAGATTACGGCGGCGGTGTCATCGACGGTGCCTTCTTCCTCCGCAACTGTGGCTTCTTCTCTGACTTCACCAGTCTTGATCAGGTGTTTGACAGATCCGTGGGAGGAATTCCACCGACCATTGATTTTGCGAAGCTT
>JANNSM010000055.1:0-7307 GCA_031402635.1 Bacteroidota bacterium
CGCAAAGTCCAACGGCAAGAACGGCCGGCAAGAGGAGAAGTTCGCCGGGAAGGATTGAGGTACCGCCAAGGTCCTGATGAAATGCTGCACGGAGTTGACCGTTAATCATCAGCAGTCCCAGCCTGCTGATGAGCAACCCGAAGTTAAATCCGGTGATGGCGAGCAACAGGCCTTCTGCGCATAACAGACCGGCAAGGCGTTTTGGCGAAGCGCCCATTGCGCGCAACACAGCAAGTTCGTAACGGCGATCTTCCAGGGCCTGGTAGAGGGCGGCAAAGACGCTCGCGCCGGCCAGCAGAATCAGGCTTATTCCCAATGCGCGAAGCGTTTCTGTGCCCAGACCAAGGCTTTGGTTGAGCTTTGAAATTTCAAAGGCAGGTACAGCAGCCTGAAGCCTGGTGTTTTCATTTATGGTACGGCCTAAAGTCAGGGTTCCCAGCGGACTGCGAAACTGGAGCAACAGCGCGGTGATCTCCCGTGGCGCAGTGGGCTCTTGGTGGATGGAATCTGCTGCAGGTATTGCTGGGCTGTCGTTTTCTTCGTGAACAGCCCAGATACTTTCCAGATTGGTAAGGATCAATTGATCCAGCACGGTACCGGTGGGCCTAAATACGCCGACAACACTAAACGGTTGTTCATGGTGTTCGGTTGAGGCCGCAAGGCCGTGACTTCCCTCAAAAGAATCACCTGGCTGCAGGCCGGTGGCTTTGGCCACTCCTGATCCTAAGCAGACTTCAAATGGCGCATCCCAAATTCGTCCGACCGCCGGCGTTCCGCCATAAATAACCGGATAAGCCGCTGAAGTTCCCACAATTCGATAACCCCGGTAATTGTCTCCGTAGGCCAGAGGAATCGCTGTCTTTACCATAGGATTTCGCATGATGGGAGCAACCTCGTCAAGCAAAATATTTCCGGTGGGATCATCAATTTGAAGCACCGCCGAAAGAATGAGTTGAAGCGGCGCACCTTTCGCACCCACCACCATATCAATTTCTCCAAGATTGCGATTGATTTGTTGGTCCAGGTTCCGGTTGACCTGAAGTAAAAGCGAAATCAATCCGGTTCCCATGGCAATCAACACGATACTCAATGCACTGCCTAACGGGTTCGCTAAAATATTTCGCCAGGCTAAATAAAACAGGTTCATGGCGAAGTGGATGTTAGGGAAGCAACTGGCGTAATCAGGGTTATGGTTTCGGGGAATTGCCCCCTCACCCGCGCATCGTGCGTTACGATGACCAGGGCCGCCCCGGCCGCACCGGCCTCCTGCTGCAGCAACCCCAGAACCTGTGCGCAACGGCGGTCGTCAAGGGCAGATGTTGGCTCATCGGCCAGCAGCAGGCGCGGCCGGTTGACCACAGCACGGGCTATGGATGCCCGCTGCCGTTCGCCGGCGCTGAGTTGGTCCGGCCGGCGTTCAAGGCATGCGCCCAGATCAAGCCTTGCCGCCAGTTTTTCCAGCCGTTGCCGGTCAGTTGGCATGCCGGCGCACCAGGCGGCGGTCATCAGGTTTTCCCGCAAGGTCAGACTTCGCACAAAATGCGGCTGCTGAAACACCAGTCCGATGGTTCTGCCCCGAAAGCGATCCCGGCCAGACGGACTCAGCCGGTTTAATGCCTGACCGTTAATTTCCACCGAACCTCTGGCAGGTATTAACAGGCCTGCCATCAGGTGCAACAGCGTGGTTTTGCCGCAACCGCTTTCCCCAGTAATCAGCAATGCCTGGCCGGATGCTAACGAAAGATCGGGGAATACCACCGGCGCCATGCCGTCATAAGCATATTCAAGATTTCGGGTTTGCAGCAGCACCGGGCAAAGGTAAACCAGCAAGCTATCGCAGAAATGATCAAGGTTAAAGAACGCCGCGCGCCGCAGGGCAGTTCACCACAGGATGTTTTTAAGCCACCCGAACCTTCTCTTGGTTTATTTGTAATTACGCTGTTATGACCAAAAGGGCAGTAGTGATCGGTTCGGGGTTTGCCGGGATTTCAGCGGCGGCATATCTGGCAAAAGCCGGCTGTGAAGTGCAGGTCCTGGAGAAGAATGAAGGTCCCGGGGGAAGGGCTTCGGTTTATTCAGCGGCCGGATTTACGTTTGACATGGGCCCGAGCTGGTACTGGATGCCGGATGTATTCGAACGTTGGTTTGCCGATTTTGGGCATGCCCCGTCGGATTTCTACCGCTTGGAACGCATGGATCCGAGCTACCGGGTTTGGTGGGGGAAACAGGATTTTACGGATGTGCCGGCCAATAAAGACGAGCTGTATCAGTTGTTTGAAAAGTGGGAACCGGGCTCCGGGCCCAACCTGGAGCGCTTTCTGAAACAGGCCGCCTACAAATACCAGGCGGGCATTCACGACCTGGTTTACCGTCCGTCCCGCTCCGTTTTCGAGTTTGCCGACCTGCGCCTGCTGACCGGGCTTTTCAAACTGGATTTATTCAAGAGTTACCGCCGCCATGTGGACAGCCTGTTTAGCCATCCGCGCGTCAAACAGATTCTGGAGTTTCCGGTTTATTTTCTCGGGGGAATTCCGGAAAACACGCCTGCGCTTTACAGCCTGATGAGTTATGCAGATCTCGCGCTGGGCACCTGGTATCCGATGGGTGGCATGCACGAGATCATCAAAGCGATGGTGCGCGTTGCCGAAGAACAAGGTGCAGTGTTCCATTATGATCGGGAAGTTGAACAGATCACGGTCAATGGCCGTAGCGCAACAGCCGTCGTAACTACAGACGGCCAGCGCGTTTTTGCCGATGCCGTGATCGCCGGGGCGGATTATCACCACGTTGAACAGCAGATTCTGGAGCCCCTATACCGCAGTTATTCCCCGGAATACTGGAACAAAAGGGTGATGGCTCCTTCCTCCCTGATTTTCTACCTGGGCTTAAATAAGCGGGTAACCAGGCTACTGCACCACAACCTGTTTTTTGATCAACCCTTTTCGACCTTTGCCCGGGAGATTTACGACCGGCCTCAGTGGCCTTCCGAGCCGCTGTTTTACGTCAATGTTACTTCCCGAACTGATCCGTCAACCGCGCCGCAGGGCTGCGAAAATCTGTATATCCTCATCCCGGTGGCGCCGGGGTTGGAAGACACCGACGAAGCCCGCGAAGCCCAGTACGAAAAGGTCATCAACCGGATAGAAACCCTGACCGGCGAGTCCATCCGGGAGCACGTGATATACAAACGCAGTTTTGCCCACCGCGATTTTGAAAGCCGATACCATGCTTTCAAAGGCAATGCCTACGGGCTGGCCAATACGTTGATGCAGACCGCCATTTTCAAACCTTCGCTGAAAAACCCCCACGTGAACAACCTGTTCTACACCGGGCAGCTTACGGTCCCGGGTCCCGGGGTGCCTCCATCGCTGATTTCGGGCAAAGTGGTGGCCGGCGAGGCATTGAAAGACCTGGGTTGGGGCTAATCCTGGATCGGTAAAGGGGCAACCGATGGCAGCTCAGGGCTACCGGACCCGGCTACCCAAAGCCCTTTATCCCGGAAGTCCTATGTTTGTGGGTCTTCTACCCGTTCTTTGTTTGCTCTGCCCTCCCTTCCCCTCGCTTTTTCCCCGCAATTCCTCCCGCTCTTTCCCCCCTTCTCTTATCCTGGTCTGAACAAGTCTCCATTTTCTTTGTTAATCGCCTGTATGACGACCGAATCGAACATGGGCAAGGCCCTTTACCGCAAAGTCAGCTTTGACTGCAGCAAGGTGATTACCCGTCGCTACAGTACTTCGTTCAGTTTGGGGATCCGTTCGTTGCACAGCCGTTTTAGGGACCCGGTTTACGGGATTTACGGTTTTGTCAGGCTGGCCGATGAGATTGTGGACAGTTTCCACGGCCATGACAAGGCCACCATGCTGAGCCGGCTGCGCGAGGACACCTGGCTGGCCATTGCCGAGGGGCTGAGCACCAATCCCATTATCAGTGCGTTTGCCGATGTGGTAAACCGCTATGGAATTGAGCGTCAATTGATTGAGGCGTTCCTGGATTCCATGGAAATGGACCTGCACCGCGGCCACTACGAGCGAAGCGGCTACGATGAATACATCTACGGCTCGGCCGAGGTGGTAGGCCTGATGTGCCTGCGGGTTTTCAGCGATGGCGACGGGGCCCGATTCCAAAAGCTGGTTCCCGGTGCCCGTAGCCTTGGCGCGGCTTTTCAAAAGGTGAATTTCCTCCGCGATATGCAAGCCGATTTTCATGACCTCGGCCGGGTTTACTTTCCCGGGGTGGATTTTGGCCGTTTTACCGATGAGGATAAGGCCAGAATAGAGCTCGAAATCGAAGCGGATTTTGACCGGGCTTACCGCGGCATCATTCAACTGCCCGACGGTGCGCGTTTCGGGGTTTACCTGGCCTACATCTATTACCGGAAACTCTTTGCCAAAATCCGGACCGTGCCGGCGCACCGGATCCGCGAAGAGCGCATCCGCGTATCCAATCCGCGAAAAGCCTTGTTGCTGGCGCGCTCTTATGTCAGCAATGCCGTGGGCTTGCTGTAAGGAGAAATTGCCGCGGTTTGTTCCTTTGCCATTCGAACTAAAAAAATCCGTGAACGCCTTTTACCTGATCCTGGACCTGGCTGTGCTGGCCTTTCCGCTGGCGCTGAGCTTTGATCGCAAGGTGGCGTTCTATCGGCAGTGGCGGTATGTTTTGCCCGCTATTGGCATCAACGCGGTGTTGTTCCTGATCTGGGACATTTACTTTACGGCAAACGGTATCTGGAGTTTCAACGAACGCTACACCATGGGCTGGTCACTTGCCGGGTTACCATTGGAGGAATACTTGTTTTTTCTGGTGGTGCCCTATGCCTGCCTTTTTCTCTATGAAAGCATCCGGGTTTATACGCCTTGGAATCCTTCCGGTCCGTGGGTTTTTCATTTGGTTGCCCTGCTCAACATAGGCTTGATCACCGTGGCTTTTTTAAACTCCTCCCGCTGGTACACGTTTAGCTCTTTTCTGGTGGCCGCCTTTTTGCTGGCCGTCGTGAGGGCGCAAAAGGCTTCGTGGCTGGGCCGTTTTGGTATTTTCTTCCTGGTGTCGTTAATCCCGTTTTTTCTGATGAACAGCGCTTTGACCGGCAGTTTTACCGAAGAACCGGTAGTTATTTACAACAATGACCACAACCTTGGCATTAGAATGGGAACAATTCCGTTCGAAGACCTGTTTTACAGCCTGACGATGTTATTGCTTCCGCTAGCTGTTTTTGAATGGCTGCGAGTCCGTGTAACCCGACCTGCTTTTTCGTCATGATGATCATTCTCTGCATAGTGGCTTTTATTATCGGTTTTACCGGGATGGAAGGGGTAGCCTGGCTCACCCATAAATACATCATGCACGGACCGCTCTGGGTTCTGCACCGCGATCACCACCAGCCTCACGATCACCCGCTGGAGCGCAACGATCTTTTTGCGTTCTTTTTTGCCAGTCCGGCAATATTGCTGATGGTTTTCGGCGGAGGTCCGGCCCTTCCCTGGTTCTGGCTCGGCGCGGGTATCACCGGCTATGGCATTTCTTATGTTGTATTTCACGACATCATCGTTCACCGGCGTATCCGCATGTCTTACAAGCCGGTGAGTCGTTATATGAAACGCATTATCCGGGCGCACAAGGTTCACCACAAGTCATTGGCTAAAGACGATGCCGAGGCTTTTGGATTCCTGTTTGCCCTTCCCCGTTATGATGCCCGGGATTATCAGCCCGGCCAGTCTAAAAAGTCCGGCGAAAGAATGATTTCCGGCAAGAGCGCCAACCCCGCTAATAAAGCCAGGTCAAATCAGGCGGATCAGGTTGCGCTTGAAGAAAACCGCTGAAAGGCTCATCATTACTACGGTGAGTCCAAGGAGTACCGCGAAATTGTCCAGCACTGCCATCAGCCCCAGGTTGCGCCAGTAAATGTCGTAGAAACCCTGAATGGCCCAAAAATTCAGAGTGCCTACTGCAATTTTTTGGAGGAAGGGCGGCATGAACACCACAGGCATCATGCTGCCTCCGATAGCGGACATCGTCAGGATGAGAATGGTGGACATCCCGTCCAGTTGCTTGCGCGAGCGGGAAACGGAAGCCAGAAACATACCCAACCCGGCGCAGACGGCGGCGGTTCCCAAAATCATCAGCACGAGCGCCGGTAAATTTCGACCTAAATCAAGCCGGAAAGCGATAGCGGCAAAGATGAACATCAGCACAAGTTGTGCTACGGAGATCAGCATGGTGGAGATAAACTTGCCCGCGAGAATCATGAACGGGCTGATCGGCGCATAGAGCAACTTTTTCAGCGTACCCGATTCGCGTTCCGCAAGCAGTCCGGCGCCCATTCCGGAGACGCTGAATAAAAGCAGCATCACCGCCGTGCCCGCCACGGCCTGGATGAGCGAAAAATCATTGTTTCGTTCGCCGGCTATTTCGGTCACTTGAAACGGCTCCGGAGCAGATGTTTCGTCTGTTGACGTCATTTGGGCGAGAATGCCATCGGCTACTTCTTCGGCCATACCAAACTTTTCGGTCATCTGGCGTTTTGCGCGGGCGCGTCCCTGGCTTTCGCCGGCGTATTCAGCGATGGCTCCGTTAAGCAGTTGCGAAATGATGCCGTATTCCATGGGCCGTCCGCTGTCGTAAATCACCTCAAGGGGAAGGCTCCCTCCCCGCCGCAGAGAGTCCGCAAACCCCGGATGGATCATCAACGCGGCGGCGCGTTTTCCTTTGGCAACCGCATTGCGGCCAGTCTGATCATCGGCCACCTTCTCAACCCGCAAACCCTTCAGCGAATCCAGCAGACTGACAAATCCCGCGCTGGCCTCCGTAGAGTCGTGATCGCTGAGCACCAGACTCACCACGGGTTGGTTGCCGTCTTTCGGCGAACCCCCGAATGCGAAATAGAAAATGGTGATCATCGCAATCGGCAGCAGGAAGGTCAGGGCAATGGCCCGCTTATCGGTCAGAAACAGCGTAAGATCTTTGCGGGTAATACTCAAAGGCACTCGAAACATGGCGGTGAAGCGTTGCTTTTATCCGGTTCAATCGCGCAATTCGCGACCGGTGAGTTCAAGGAAAACCGATTCCAGGTCAGCTTCGCGGACGCCCAAGTGCTGGATGTCAATGTGAAGCTCTCCACAATGCTGCACAAGCTCGGCAATATCCTGATGCACCCGTTGGGGTTGAAGCGTGAGCAGATCTTCGCCAAGCCGGATACGATCCCCGAAGTGATGGACCAGTTGAACCCCGGCCTCCCTCGTCAATCCCCGGGTCTCTACCCGGATTTGGGTTTGATTCGGAAGTTGTGCCCTTAGCTGCTCCATGGTTCCTTC
>JANNSM010000056.1:0-19874 GCA_031402635.1 Bacteroidota bacterium
GTCATTCAATGGTATCAATACGCCGGTCGGGACGGCAATTGGGACATCAAGCCACTGCCTGAACGAATTGCCATGCACTTCAAGACTGCCTCCGGAAAATGAAGAAAAACCGGCTTAACTACTGGATTTTTGAGGAGTACAGGGTAAGTGTCGAAGGGCTGGGGCTTTTCAGGATAGCCTTTGTTCTCTATATCCTTTTCATTTACGGATTGCCTGAGTTTACCTGGATTGCCGGGCAACCGGACTACTACTTCAATCCCCGGCTTTTCTCGATAAATGCCCTTTTTGATTCCTATCCGGGATATTCGCTGTTGCTATCACTGCAAGTATTAATCGCGCTGGGATATGCCTTTCTTTTGGTGGGCTGGCACACGCGAAAGGTTTCGGTTATCCTGCCCCTGCTCGTCATTTTTTGCAAGGGTTTCAGTTATGCATTCGGCCATCTCGATCACGACCTGTTCGCGTGGATTCTACCCCTGATTATGGCGGGTTCCTGCTGGGGCGAAGCCTATTCGGTAGATGCCTACCAGCACCGGTCCAGGCCGCCGCGCGAGAACAACGGCTGGTCTTTGCACTTGCTGGCGGTGCTGCTGGGATTCAGCATGGCATTTTCAGGCTTAATCAAAACACTTGGAGGCTGGTTTTTACTGGACAACAAGGCGGTTTTCGCACATTTCGCATACAATTACTATGTGGTTGGAAGGCATGATCTTCTTGCGGGAGACTTCCTCCGGATAACCTCTCCCCTCTTCTGGGAATTCATGGACTGGTCAGCCGTTATTTTTGAACTCAGTTTTTTGGTGGCCATGTTCAAAAGACAATGGTATAGAATGGTTTTGGGGGTAGCGTGTATTTTTCATTTTTTAAATATGATTATCCTTAACATTCCATTCACGGAAAATATCGGGGCTTATTTGGCCTTTTTGCCCTGGACAGCCCTTGCCATAAAAATCCCGGCTTCTGTTCCCAAACAGTTCCAGCTGTGGGTTATCTTTCCCTCCATCCTGTTTTGCGCCCTGTGTGCCATCCCTTCCTGGTTGCGACAGCCGGAAATCCGGCCACTCTGGATGGATACAGTAATGCTAAGCCTTTTAGGGCTTGCCGGTGTAATTATCATCGCTGGAGGAATCGTTTACGCCATCCGACCTAACGCGAAGGCGCAGTAACTTTGCGGCGAATGGATCAACATGCAATTATTTTGTTTGACGGCCAGTGCAATCTCTGCAACGGGGCTGTAGATTTTGTGATTTCACGGGATAAGAAAAAACATTTCCGCTACGGGTCATTGCAATCCGAAAAAGGCCGTTCCCTGGTAAAACAGTATGGAATGGATACCGGCAAAATGGATACCATGATCCTGATCAGCGGAAACAAAGCTTACTCCCGGTCAACTGCAGCACTTCGTATAGCAAAAGAATTGGGTGGTGCCTGGCCCGCTATGTCCGTATTTATGATTGTTCCCGCGCCGATCCGTGATTTGGTATACAATTGGATTGGCGCCAACCGCTACCGCTGGTTCGGCAAACAGGATACCTGCCGTTTGCCAACTCCTGCCGAACAAGGTCTTTTCCTTTAGCCTGGGGTTTCTGTTGGGTTGATCCTCTTTTTGAGGCTATCCTTTAATTTACCCCGGTTTGTAGAGCCGCGTTGCTACCTTTCCTGATCGGAAAAATCTATGGACGTTCCTTCGACTCTTCGTTTTTTCCGGGAATTGCACGGCTCCAGCCTGGTTCATTACCCCGCACTGCGCCAACCGCCCGTCATCATCTGCGGATGCGGCCGCTCGGGAACGAGCATGTTGCTCTCCATGCTTGGCGCACATCCCAGGATCCAGGCCATCGGGGAGGAAACCAATGTTTTCAACCAACCCAGGCGATGGAAAAGTTCTGTTCTCAATCACCTGAATCACCAGCGTAAGATTGCCGATTTTCTGCTCCGTCATCCGATAAAGCCCGGCGCTGACCGATGGTGTGAAAAGACGCCCTCCAATGTTTGGCACTTGCCGGAATTACTGAAAGAATTTGGAAAGGCCGTTCGCGTCATCCATATTGTTCGCGATGGTCGGGATGTAGTTACCTCTGTACACCCTACCCTGAAAGGCCAGTATTGGATTACACCGGAACGCTGGGTCAGCGACGTACAACTGGGCATGACTTTTCAGGAACACCCGCAGGTTTTTACCATTCGGTATGAAGACATTGTTGCCGATTTGGAGAAGGCTTTGCTCCCCTTGTTCCGCTTTCTCGAGCTTGACCTGCATCCTGATGTACTTGCCTTCGATAAAAAGACAACCGTTCGTTTTATCAATGCCTGGGATGGTCATGTGCGACCAGTTTACTCCACCTCTACGGTCAAGTGGAAAGCTCCTGAACATACCGTGGTGGTTGATCGGCTTTATCAGCTCCAGGCGCCCTTAAACCTGCTGCATAAGCTGGGTTACGAATAAGCTGTTTTAAGGCTAGCGCACCCTGACCACCCGGTATTTCCCGTTTTCAAATACGGTGGGAAAACCTGAACGCATATCACCGTAAAGGACAGCATAGACCTGCCCGGAAGCCGGCATATTTTCGGCTATGGCCAGGAATTTCGGAGTGACCAAAGACTGGAACCCCCGCTTCATATCGGCGGGATTTCCATTAAACCCGGCCATCTGCATCCGCGCTAACCAGGCTTGACCAAATTCCTGATTGAAAAAATTCTGGGTGCCGTCATTCCAGTCTACAAAGACCGTTCGATGGCTGTCAACGCGGAAACCGCGCTCGGCAGGAGGAACAATAAATCCAGCGTCTGGTGGCGTGCTTTTTCTGGCCCACTGTTGAACAGCAACCCATTGCGGATCCTGCTGGTTTGTCAATTGAAAGTGGGAAAGGTTTATCGATGCCGGAGCGAGCATCAACACAAAAACAAGCGGCAATATGATCATCCGCCGTAAAGGCCATTGCCGTTTTCGGACGCCGTACAGGCCAATTCCCAGCATCAGCGCCCAGATGAACACCATGGCGCCATACTTGGAAAGATCCATTTCGAGCCACGCTGGCAGCGCCAGAGCTGAAGCTACGAGAATATGCCACACGGGAATCCGCTGATGAACAGCACGCACCATGCCCCTGGCCAAAAAAATCATGCCCAGCATGAATGCAAAAGGATAACTGCGGAAAAACTGAAACTGGATAGGCAGGGATAGCGGGAAAAATTCAGAGAACACCATTCCAAAAACAGCCATCAGGCCCACGGCACACCAGGCGGCTATAACCATTCGATCTACCTCCCTGTTTTTCCGGCTGCGGTTGACGATCCAGACAGCCATCCAAAATGCAGCCGCCCGGAACCATCCGTCAATCGGCCAGTCAAAGGGAAAAACATGGTAGCTGGATCGCAGTTCCAGGATTTCAAGCCACCCTGGCAATGGCACCCCGATGGGCATGACCGGCTCGGCGCTGTGGGCTTTCAAATAAAGACCGGGAATGGCGGCGACGGCACCCGCCATAATTCCAAGGGTAAAATGGCCTGCCTGGCGCTTAAATAACGGTTCTTGCCGTTTGGTCCACAAAAAGTACAAACCCGCAAAAGCAATCATTCCCCCGATATAAAAAGAGGAGAGCGGATGGATACAAAAAGCGAGTCCGGTAGCGCCAAAAGCCATTATCCAACGGCGCTGAAGCATCCAGGCCAGCGCTAGAAATTCAAGGGGAAGTACCACTGTTCGCTCCATCAGTTGGCTTTCAATGGTGCCTACGTAACCGATGGTTTTAGTGCCAAAGAGCAACAGCATACAAGCAACAGCCGCAACAGCCCGGCTGCCGCTGATAACCCGGGCGAGGTAAAAAAATGCCCAAAAGGTCAAAAAACCAATGAGCAGATGTAACCCGAAAAACAAGATTTCCAGTTTCAGTCCGGTTGTTTTCCATAGCCAGACGATGCCGTCCAGAAACCAGGTGTAGAAATACTGCATTTCCGCAATGACCAGGTCGCCTGGAAACAATTCAGGGTAAGCCTTTTCCCAGATAAATGGGAGGGTGATAAAATGATTATCGAGGCCAAATGCATAGGGATTGGCAACGAATACCGATGCTAAAGTCAAGAGGGCAAAAAACCCGGTTTCCTGAATCCTGATCGGGGTTGTCTTGAACATTGGGTTTTAGAAGTCAGAACCGGAGAGGGAGGCAAACGGTGCGCAAGAAACGATTCATCACGCCAACCAACAACTGCAAGGGTGGCACAGCGGCAAAAAAGGTTGCTGCTAAGGTAAGTTCAAGCTAGCCCTGTTTTACAGGCTGCGCAGGCGTAAACAAGCCACCCGCGGTCCTATACGACGTAACTTGCCGCGAAGTTTTCCGTCTGAAAGGCCAGGCGTTGGCCGTGAGCCGGAACCTTCCAGACCGGGACTTCGATCCCTGATTTAAGCATGAGCACCAAATCGAGGCAGTATTGGCTGAATTCAGCCTTCTTCACAGTCTTTGAACGCCTTTCCATGCAAATTTTTGGCATGGGCACGGTGATGATCCTGCTCCGGTCATTTGCCGATAAAACGGAGACTTACGGGGTTTGGGTGCTTTACCTGATGGTAGCCGCATTTATAGAGGTATCCAGAAATGGCCTGATCCAGAGCGCCAAGATCAAATTCCTCAGCGGCGCCACACCAGAGGATTACCGGAAAATTGCTACCGCATCTGCCGGGCTAAACCTCATGCTCAGCTCGCTCATTGCCGTTTTTCTGCTTACCGCTTCCCCCTGGTTGGGGCATCTTCTCAAAGCCCCGGGCCTGGACCGCCTCTTGCAGATCTATTTGCTGACCAATCTGGCGCTTATTCCGTATGTGCAGTTTAATTTTCTTCAACAGGCCAATTTAAGTTTCCGGGGAATTTTCGTTGCCAACTTCATCCGGCAAGGCCTTTTCTTTGGCTTTATCGCCCTGACGGTGCTCAGCGGACATTCGCTGAAACTCGAAAACATGGCCTGGGCCCAATGTGTGATCGCCGCACTGGCTTCGGGTGTAGCCTGGTACTTTGCCAGACCCTACCTCCAGTACAGTACCAAACTGGATACCCTTTGGCTTGGCCGGCTTTTTAGGTTTGGCATCTATTCTTTCGGGACAAACCTGTCCACGATGTTGTACAAAACCATTGACCGGGTTATGCTGGGTATCCTTCTTCCCACCCAGGCGGTGGCCATGCAGGCGGTGGCCGTTTTTGATCCGGCCATGAGGATTACCAATATCATGGAAATTCCCATCCACGCGATGGCCGCCATGACTTTTCCTCAAAGTGCAAGGCGAATGGCGGAAGAAGGTAAAGAAGCGGTAAAACATCTTTACGAAAAGTCGGTTGGAACGGTACTTGCTGTGCTGCTTCCGCTTTGTATTGCTGTGATGGCATTCCCCGATTTATGCATCCTGATTGTGGCCGGAAAGTCCGAATCCTTCCGGGGCGCTGCGGCTGTTTTACAGGTAACCATACTTTACACGTTGTTTGTACCATACGGTCGTCAATTCGGCATCGTCATGGACAGTATCGGCAAACCGAAAGTAAATTTTGCCTTTGTGCTCAGCGGAGCAATTGCCAATATCATTTCCAACTATTTCTTTATCCGCGAATTCGGGATGATTGGCGCAGCATATGGTACCTTGTTGACTCTTTTTCTAAAATTTGTAGTTCAGCAATACATTTTATACCGTCTGCTCGGCATCCGAACCCTTCGTCCGCTCTACTATTCGTGGGAATTTGCCCGCAAAAGTTTTGCCTTCGGACTACAGGTAATCCGCAATCCTTCCACCATAATCCGCCTTATGAAATAATCCGGCGCCACAATTGAACATTCGTCCATACGATATTGTCCTGATTACGATGTCCCGATGGGATGGTGAAGTCTCGTCGGCCATTTTATCCCTGGCCCGGGAATTGGCATTAAAACACCGGGTTTATTATTGGGACCATCCTTTTTCCTACAAAGACCTCCTTTCGAATTGGAATCATCCCGGATTGCAAACCCGTCGCGAAAGCCTGATGCAAGGCAAATTGACGGTTAAAAAAATTCCGGGCATGCCAGACGGTTTTCGAGCAGTAACTCCTCCCCTAACCCTGCCCATCAACTGGATGAAGCCGGGCAAAGTTTATGAACGGGCATCCCGGTGGAATGACCATATCCTCAACAAGGCTTTGCAGGAACTGATCAGGCGGGAAAACATTGAGCGGTATATTTTTCTCAATTCGTTTGATCCATTCTTTTTCCGCAAACTAAACCCGGAGCCGATGCCGATGTTGCGCATTTACCAGAGCCGGGATGATATCAGCCAGGAGGCCTATATCGCAAGGCATGGGATATACCTGGAACGCGAACAACTTCAGGCTGCCGGACTTCGATTGGCTACCTCCCGGTTGCTCCGGGAAAAGCTGAACCGACCGGAAACTCCGGTCGTTACACTGCCCAATGCCGCTGATACCGGGCTTTTCTCCCGGGCACTCAAGCCCGGACCGATTCCTGAGGACTGGCCGTTGCCCAAAACCGGCAGGCCGGTTATCGGTTATATCGGCAGTTTGAGCAGCCTGCGGATGGATTACCCGATGCTCAGCCAAACCGTGGCGCTGCATCCTGACAAGGATTTTGTCTTTATCGGCAGTGGACGGTTTGAAGACCGGCAACTCGCGGCGAGCCCCAACGTAAAACTGCTGGGACCCAGGCCGCTGTTATCTTTGCCGGATTATTTACGGGCAATGGATGTGGCTATCATTCCTTTCTTGTGCAATACCTTGACCAGCAGCATTTACCCACTCAAGATCAATGAATACCTGGCTGCCGGAAAACCGGTTGTTTCCACGGCGTTTTCCGGAGATATCCGGGATTTTGAAGAGGTTGTGTACCTGGCAGAATCGCCTGTGGAATTTCCGGAGTTGCTTAACCGGGCCCTGGCAGAAGACAACGAAACTCGCCGCTTTCAAAGAACTGCAGTAGCGCGTGAAAACTCCTGGTCCAAAAGAGCCCAGGCTTTTGAGGAATTGGTAGGCCATTGCCTGCAAAATACAGTACCGTGGCAGGCTTGAGTGAACGCATTAAATCCCACCCCAGGCTCAAAAAGCTGGCGCACCGGATGCTAATTCCCAAGGGGCAGGCCCGCCCGAGGCGCTGGGTGAGTTGGTTTCTAAACCCCTTTTACCACCAGCGGGGTCCGGGCTCCCGGATAGGCCGTAGCACGCGATTGGATGTCCTTCCCTTTAATCCTTTTTACCTTGGGGCTGATTCAACGATCGAAGATTTTGCCACGGTCAACAATGGTGTTGGACGGGTCCTGATCGGTGACCGGACCCTGATCGGTATCGGCTGCGTACTGATCGGACCGCTTAGCGTAGGCAACGATGTCATCCTGGCCCAAAACATTGTCTGTTCGGGATTGAACCACCAATACCGGGACATTTCCGTTCCCATAGCCAAACAGCCGGTTACGGCATTGGAGATCACCATAGAAGATGAGGTTTGGATCGGGGCCAACTCGGTGATCACGGCCGGAATCCGCATCGGCAAACACAGTGTGGTGGCTGCGGGAAGTGTTGTTACCAAAAATGTTGACCCTTATTGTGTGGTGGGAGGAAACCCCGCAAACGTGCTCCGGCGATATGACCCGCTAATCGGTGACTGGAACCGGGAGAAACCCTGAATTCAGTATGAAGAAACAAGCCTCATCTAAAGCAGAAAAAAAAGAAACGGAACTCACCCAAAGGGAGCAACTTGGTGAAATCCTGCTGTTGGTGCTTACCGGTGGCATCCTCGGCTTTATTTATTTGTGGATAGTCGTATTGGCATAGCCTTCATTATCCTCTGCACAAAGTCCACAATGCGCATACCCACCTTCAGCGTAGACAAAAGCAAAAACAAGACCCAGGGGTTCTGGAAACGTCATGTCCTGCTGGAGAAGTTTAATACGCCTGCCGGCGCTGCGCTGCTGGCTGGTTTTGCGTTACTGTTGGGGCTGATCATTGCCAAAGCCGGATTGTCCGCAGGCATCATTCTGCTTGCAGCCCTGATCGGTATTCCGGTTCTTGCCATATGTCTGATTGATTTACGCATTGGCGTCATGGTTCTGGTAACCGTTTCCTATTTCCTGCTGGAGGTTAAAAAAGCGATTGATTTTCCTTTTGGAATCCTCTTAGACGCGGGAATTCTGCTGATGTTTATCGGGTTACTTTTTCGCAAAGCCGAAGATCATGATTGGTCCTTTGCCAACAATCCCATATCCTGGTGGATTTTCATTTGGATTTCACTTAATATTCTCCAGGTTGCCAACCCGGATGCAGCGTCCCGCCAAGCCTGGATGTACACCGTTCGGGGAATGGCGGGAACCATTATTTTCTACTACGTCATTCTCTATACCCTGACGGATTTGGGCTACCTGATCCGCTTGCTCAAACTGGTGATCGGATTGAGTTTTCTGGCCGGACTTTTCTCCATGTACCAGGAATATGTCGGCTTACTGCCCTGGGAGCAAAGCTGGATGATGCGGGATGTTTCCACCTATAAACTGATTTATCAGGGTGGCCGCATTCGCCTGTTCTCTTTTCTTTCCGACCCAACCACGTTTGGCATTATGATGGCGTATATGGTGGTCATGTGTTTTGCCTTGCTTTTTGGCCCATGGAAAAAAACAACAAAAGCTATGCTGGCCTTTGGCGCCGTGATCATGTTGCTGGGCTGCTTCTGGTCCGGGACAAGAACCGCCTATATTGTTATCCCGGCGGGAATATTTTTTGTTTCCCTGATGGCCATTATAAAAAATCAGTGGAAAATTGTCATCGTTTCAGGAATGATGATGTTCGGTGGTTTGCTGCTGACCCAGATTTCTACCAGCAATAAAACGCTGTATCGTTTTCAAACAGCTTTCAATCCGTCAGAAGACCGTTCATACCAGGTCCGGCTTAACACTCAAGCCAGAATCAAAGACATTGTCCAGCGCCATCCCTTCGGTGGAGGGTTGGGTAGTTGTGGAGCTTGGGGAAAACAATTCTCTCCGGATACAGAATTTGCCGAAATCGAACCGGATTCCGGTTATGTAAGGGTGGCTGTTGAATTGGGATGGGTGGGCCTTTTCTTCTACATGATGATGCTGTTTACTGCCGTCAGGATCGGCGTGCAGCATATGATCAGGAGCCGGGACCCGGCAATCGTAAATATTTATATGGCGCTGGTCGGCGTGATCTTTTCGCTGATCGTAGCCAACTACGGACAAGAAGCTATTATTCTGTTGCCCAACAGCATTGTATTTTACCTGGTTCTTGCCCTTGTGGTCAGGCTTAAAGACTTTGATCCTCACTACATTCGCACTACTCCATGAACTCCCGTTTCTCCGTACCCGCATGGGTCAGGGAAAGCCTGATCGAATTCCGTCCTGAAGACCCGGATTGCCAGCGAAGTATCGCCGGTATCCGCGACAGGATCTCGCATTTCTGCGATACGAATCCCGAAGTCTCGGTGGTGATTCCCGCATACAATGAAGAAAAGGATTTGCTGACCACGCTGAATTCGTTGAGCCGTCAGCAAACCACCTACAGAACAGAGATTTTAGTCGTCAACAACAATTCAACGGACCGAACGCAAGAAATCCTGGATTCCTGCGGCGTCCTTTCTTTTTTTGAACCACGGCAAGGGATCAGCTATACGCGGCAGACCGGTCTGGAGAAGGCCTCCGGTACCTACTACCTCAACGCCGATGCCGATTCCATTTATCCACCGGGATGGATAACCGCACATGTGCAAGCGCTGAAAACCCCTGGCGTAACCTGCAGTTACGGACAGCATTCCTTTCTGCCAGATCCGGGCAAATCCAGAACAGGGCTTGCTCTGTATGAATTGCTCGCCGAGCGGTATTTTGCTTTCCGGCGTTTGCGTTCCAGGGAATACCTAAATGTTTTAGGATTCAATTTTGGAATTCTGCGACAGGATGCCCTGGATGCCGGTGGTTTTAATATCAGCCGGCAGCGCTGGCAGGACGGATGGATGGCCATGCAGATGCTCAACAAGGGGAGGTTACTGAAAATAACTTCGGACCACGCCAGAGTCTGGACTTCAGACCGAAGATTGATGGCAGACGGCAGCCTGCAGAACGCTCTCTTAAAACGAATACGGCTTCATTCCGTTAAACTTTTTCAATACTTCGCCAAAAAACCGGCGGCATTCAATCACCGCAACAGTCAGGAACGCAACGGTATCTAATGCCATTGGTGATTGAACTTTAAGAACCTGAAACTATGAACCGGATTAGTATCCTTTTTTCCATGCTGCTTGTCTGCACTTCGGCCATGATTTACTCACAGCAAGTGGATTACAACAAGATTATTCCTCCTCCAGAAGCCACCGATATGACCTTTCCAGAGCGATTGGTTCAGCTTGCCTGGCAGAATTACGCCGTCAACCGCGCATTTGACCTGGAAGTGGTCACGGCAGAAAGGGGAATCAAACTGGCCCGTCTGGGATGGTGGGATCTACTTTCGATGCAGCTAAACATAAACTCCCGGACCGTCCAATCTATCGGGGATTTTTCCGTACCGGAAGATGATAATCAGTTTTTTCCCTGGTACAATGTTGGTATCAATATAAGTCCGAGTAAATTTTTTACCATCCCTGCCAAAATTCACCTGGCAGAAGTTGAACGCGAGATCAGCCTGGAAGCGCTGAATGCCCAAAAATTGAGGCTGCGGGCAGAAGTCCTTACCCGCTACGAAATTTACAAACACAACCTGGATGTAGTCAAAGCGATCAGCGAGAATTATGAAATCACCAACTCCACCTTCATTCTGGTTCGGGAACAATTCAATAAGGGCGAAAGAACACTCAGCGATTTTAACACGGCCAACGCGGCGAAAGTCACCGCATTGACCGGCAAACTCGGTTCAGAAATGCAATTTGCCATTGCGAAAATAAGCCTGGAAGAACTGATCGGAATGAAGCTCGAAGAAGTTGTCCGCTAACTTTTTTCCCCGTTGTTCTCCACTTCTTTCAATTGAATATTCCTTCGCTTTTCGGTGACCAGAAAATCTCTTTTTGCGCTTCCGAGCCGCATCAGCGAACGCAATTGATTCCATGCGAAAAGCGGTAATCCATAAAGTGTGCGCCAAACCACAGCAGGTGCTTTAGCCAGATACAGACTCCATGCGAAGTTGGCCACGAACAGCAATCCGGATAGAACGAGCGCCAGGCTGATCCGCCAGTCCATCCACAAATTGACGATGACCAGAATTGCTGCAATGGCCCCGAGAATAAAAATTGGGGGAATGAGGGTATAACAACCGAACAGCAGCGAATTCAGATCCAGTCTGCCGACTCCACGCATCAACGCAGCCAGCGCATATCGGATATTCTCAAAGTAGGAATAGGTCCAGCGCGTCCTTTGCCGCTCCACTTGTGCAGCCGTTTCCACTTTCTCATCGTAAAGCACGGCGTCCCAACGGAAAGGGATTCTTAAACCCCGGGCAACCAGAAAGTTCTGGAGAATTTTGTCTTCAGCTGGAATAACTTCTCCACGCGATAGCGGCCCGGCGATCCGCTGGCTGGCCAGGTAAGCATCAAATTGCGGGGTTCTCACCGCCATGCCGGAACCCGAAATCGTTGCGGATGAGCCAAGGCGGGTAGGCACTTCCCGTTCAATGAAATTCTTGTACAACTCGCCGGTGGCATCTGCAACGGCATAGGCGGTATCCAGATTCTTCGCCGCCCTTCGACCTTGAACGGCCACAAAACCGGAACCCAGAACCTGATCCAGCCTGGTCAGAAAATCCGGTGGTGCAAGATTGTCCGGATCAAAAACCACGACGGCATCGTGGGGCCGGAGGAACCGGTCACGGGCATATTGCAGCGATCGGACTTTAGAACCAAGCGCGTTTTCCGGTCTAAGCAAGGTAAATCTCGGATCGTGCAAAACGTTATACCACCCCGAGCCGGGAGGTTGGCAATCATCGGCCACCAGGTAAATCCTAAACTGGGCATGATCCTGGTGGAGCAGGGATTCTACAAGCGGCAACGCTACCTGAATATCCTTGTATGCCGTGATCATGCAGGCAAGATCCCGGCAACTGCCGTCACCGGCTTTCCAGCGGGGTCTGCGCCACATCGCCAGCACATTCATGCCCAGCGGAAACAGCAACCAGAAAATCCACAAGGCGCTGAGCCCGGCAAGAAAAATTCCGGGCAAGCCGTGATTTGAAAAATTTGCCGGAATGGTAACGTTAATCATCTTTTGTTTCCGGTGGAAGGGCCGGATTTTTCTGTGGCCCGTGATAGGGTTGACATCGGGTGGCGCAGCTCAAAGGTAAGCCTGGCTCCCTACAGACTCCGACCTGCGGAATGCGAATAACACCGCGGTCAAACATTGAAGGCCGGCTGCCCGGAAGCAACCGGCCTTCCTCCCTGTTTAACAATAATCCTCCCTTGTTTAAAACCCTCCATTTAAAAACCTCCCGAAGCTTGCCCACCTCCCCCGGTGTTCCTCCCTTAACAGCCCGTTTGCCCAAACCAACATGAAATCAAAACACGAGATCAAAACACCAGACCGGGAACAACCGGATGCTCTGTCGACTTAGCGACCGGGCGGATATGCCAAAGCATAGCCCGGTAAAATGCGCTCAAATGACCTTGTTGTCCGCGCACCATGAATCGCAGGGTATGTACTGGAATAATTACCAGGAACCAATAAATCAGAAATGCGGCCAGGGACCACCAAGGGGCATTTCGCCGCATGAAAAGAATCCGGTTCCTGGTCATGAAATAAGTTTTCAACGAACTGAGCTTACCCACCGAAACCGATTCTTTGTGAAACAGGATGGCCTGAGGTTGCAGGTCAATGCGGTAGCCGGATTTCCGAATGCGCGCCGACCAGTCGAGTTCTTCGTAGTACAGAAAATAGACTTCAGGCATGAGGCCGGCACTCTCCAGCACTCTGCGGCTGGTGAACATCGCTGCACCGTGTGCGAACCAGGTGCTCCGAGGCTCCCGGTATTGTCCATGGTCCACTTCGAATTGTCCGATGGTCCTGTTGCGCGCCGTCAACGGATTCATCCGGGTGTAACCCGCATACTGAATCAGATCGGGACGGTCAAAATACCGGATAAGCGGACAGACCATACCGATAGTCGGGTCACTCTGGAAATGCTGAAGGAGTTGTGCAATCAAATCACCGGTCAATTCGGTGTCATTGTTGACCAATAGGAAATAATCGCCACGAGCCGCCCGAAGACCAACATTGTTTCCCCCGGAAAAACCCAGGTTGCGACCTGTTTCCAGATAGCGTACTTCCGGATAGTTGGCCTGGATCATCTGACCGGGCGGCACATCCGAACCGTTGTCCACAACGATGATCTCGCAGTGCTCGTAGTGCTGCTTGCGAACAGAATCCAGGAATTCCGCAGTCACCGCGGCCTGATTAAAATTGACCGTAATGATAGAGACCAGAGGGATCTCACCCGTTGATAACACTTTCATGGGATGGGCTTTTTTTCCATCCTCCCGGAATTGCGCGAGACAGGTTTGCGACCGTCTGTACACAGAAAGTTTGCGGTAATCGTATCCATCGGGAACATCGGCATCGCGGAATCCGCAACCCGAAAATACAAACCGTTGCCGAGTGCCGGGAAGGATTTCACGGCGCAGCGGTTAGGGCTAAACGTTGGTTTGCTGCAACAGCGCTGGTATGGTTTTCAGGATGATTTTCAGATCGTAGAGTACCGAGTACTTCCTGGCATACTCAATATCCAGCGCGATTCGCTCCGAAATGGACATTTCGTTTCCACCCCGCTTAGTCACCTGCCAAAGACCGGTGATACCGGCAGGAGCAAGGAAACGCCCGGCACAATGGTCAGTGGTCAGCAATTCGGCTTCGTACAGCGGAAGTGGCCTGTTGCCCACGATAGACATATCGCCTTTCAGCACGTTGAGCAGTTGGGGAAGTTCATCCAGCGACGTATTGCGGATAAACTTGCCGATCCTGGTAATGCGCGGGTCATTTTCGATTTTAACAAAAATCGCGTCGTCACCCGCTCCGTACTGGTTATTGCTAACCGATAACTCACTCAGTTCCCTGTCGGCGCCCTTGCGCATGGAACGGAACTTGTAAAAATTGAAAATATCGTACCCTGACCCCGCACGTTCCGAGACATACAGAACCTGTCCGCGGGACTCGAGTTTGATCAACAGGGCAATAAGCAGCAACAGCGGACTGAGCAGCAGGAGCGCTGTGGTTGATACGGTGATATCGAACAACCGCTTGGCTACCGGAATACGGCCGTCAAAACGGGAAGCAGATGCCGGATCTCCCAGTGTGAGTTCGCGCTTGAATCCCCGGAGAAATTCAATCCGGCGAAAGACGTCCTGCCACTCATAGGGCGCCCGGTAGACATCATCTACCCCCATTCCCAAAGCCATCGAGTAGTCTACTGAACGGCCGTCCGGCGAGATGAGAATGAAAGGAACCCGTCGCAAAACCGCATGATCGCGAATGACCTCTGCCAAGGCGGCATCGGCGTGGCGGTTCCACTCGAGCTCGCAAATAATTGCATAAGGCAAATCGTTAGAAGCCGCCTTTTCAAGCCAGTACCGGGCTTGGAGATAGCTTTCTACGCACTTGAGCTCCAGTCCTCTTCCCTCAATCTGCTCCTTTAGCGCAGCCCCATCAGGACCGACAAAGAGCAGGGTTCGTTCCATCGTCTGCGCGATGGGCGGCCCACCCGTTTTGTCGGCCCCGACCGAGTCCCGCTTTTCTTGCGTGACTTCCATGTTTTTTGTTGTTTTCATGTTTATTACCTCAAGGCTGTCCCACTGGATAAATCAGCGGATAATTTCAAGTTTTCCTACTTCTGCAAGCATCCCCTGCCTGATCTCCACCAGGTAAAGACCGTTTTCAAGACTACTGGTCGGCAGCTCAATCGTGTTCTGTCCGGCCAACAGGTTGTATTGGTTCATGACGAAAATGCGGCCGCTCAGATCTCGGATTGTCAGGATAGCAGGTCCGTCATTGGCCGTGGTTGCTAAAATCCTCGTGAAATCCTGCGCGGGATTAGGCGACAGGCTCAGGCTGCTGAATGCTCCAGCATCTTCAAGTGGCTCAGCGGTCTTGGCCAGCAACGTGGTAAAATAACCCAGTGCAGAGAGATCCGATGTGTCATAAGGACAGGCGGCACGGATTTGATATTCATAGGTGGTTCCGGGCATCAAGCCGTTTACCAGGCGATTGCTGGTGGTGCTATAAACAAAGCGGAATCTTGCGGTTCCCTGTTTGCGGCCCAACACCTGATAAATGGTTGCATCCGGTACATCATCCCAGTTGATGGAAACTCTGTTGCTCATCACATTGGTAATGATGTTTGAGGGTACGCCGCAAACCGGGGTGCAATCTTCTGGTGCAGTCCAGGCATTGCTGAGGCTGAATACGCAGAGACTTTCCAAGGTATAGGCAACGCTCAGATTAACGGCTAAACCGTTGCTGGGAAGGCCGGTAAGAACTACCGTCTGCGGGCTGGGTGCTACAGCAAAAGTCTGACCATTCACCACCACATTCCCGGAGGTCGGCGCATCGGTAGTATAAATGATCAGCGATTGGCTATAGGTTGCCGTTTCCGGATCGCAGATGCTTTGTACGCCAGGTACCACCGAGTCAATGGCACAAACCACTGGCACTGCGGAAGGGCGAACCTGGATGGCCGAAATCTTGCCGCGGTTGACGCTGGCCAGGAAGGACAGGTTGAGTTCGCCGTCGCTCAGGGTAATCGGGTAGGTCATGACCAATGCCGTTGAGTGACCAACCGAGTCAAATAAATCGAGGTCGTCAATAATCTGGACCCCTTCGAGGCTCATATCAAACACCCTGCGGTTTGAACCGGCTGGTCCGCCACCCGGAGCCCCGTAAAATATTTCGGCGAAGTGCAGAACCACTTCATAATCACCATTGGCCATGGGAATGTTATAACCGAAACTGGTGTTACTGCGCTCCGTGCGGTAGATTAAATCATCAAGGGTGCCGAAGATGTCAGCGATCGCATTGTTGGTATAAGTAGAGGATGACGTGAAGTACTGATCGGCAATAAACTGGGTTCCATCCAGAGCGGTATAGGCAGGACCACCGCAGTTAATGTTAATACTGGTCAGCGGCTCGGTACCCGTGGTGGTATCCACGCCGATCTGCAGGATCAGTTTATTGCTCAGATCTGATGTCTTGATTCCTCCGTCAAGCACTGCTACAAAGTAGTTAAGACCCCCTTCTTCATCGTTGTCCGTGAGGATTACCGGAATATCCACATAACCGCTCAGACCGATGACCGCGCTGTACTCCGTCCGCTTGATTATGGAATTGGATTCAAATTCATCTACATCAAAGCCCGGGTTGCCGCGGAGGAACATTCCCCCTTCCAATTGAAGCAGGCGTGCCGAAGCTCCGATCTGACCGCTAACCCGGATGGTATGGTTGAGTTCCGTGACAAATGAAGGGCTGGTTACCCCGCCGAGGAAGGCGATTGAAGGCGCCGTGATGGTGTCTTCATCAAAACGGTTATTGGAAGCACCAGATGAACCTGCCGTCATGAACATCTGCCCGCCGATTTGGGTGCCATTGTCAAAAAGGAGATCCACCTGAACGCCGGCCAATTCCACACCACAAATACGGCTTGATAAATTTGGACCTGGAGAATTCAGGCCTTTGATACTGGTAGGATCAATGTCAATGGAAAACGTAAACACCTCCGTGGCATCAAAATCATTGAAGTTGAGGATAAGCTGATCAAAACCCCCGTCGCGCGCGCCGGCAAAACTGTGGCCGGTAAAGCCCGCTGCCGCACTCCCCGCATTGGCCGTCAGGTTTTTGAAAACATTGTCTGCCGCGGTACCCGCGGGATCAAAAACGTTATCCGACTGAACCGCACTGGTCAGGTCAATGATGACCTGCTCGATTTTTCCGCCGTTAACCGAGGTATTGGTCAGCACAAAGGAGCCGGTATTGATCAGGTCACTGGTTAAGAAGTTACCGGCTGTTGCTGCAAGGGTTGCGCTGGGCTCGGGGCCAGACGTTTTCACAATGATATAGTCCCAGGTAGCCGGGAATTCCGGGGCAGGTCCGTTTGATGTGCCGATAATTCCTACAGCCATAACTTCATCAAGCCAGGCGGCCGGGAAACTCCGGGGACCATCCAGCGTTGTGAGAAAACCGCTGTTAATAGAGTAAGCCGGCTGAACCGTTGCGGTAACGGGATCAACGGTCAGGTAAAGATCAACATAGGTAGCCCCGATAACCGAAGCGGGATATTCTTTTGTAATCGGAAAACCAGCAACCACATCACCGGCTTCCTGAAGGTATTCAATACCGCCGGAACCGCCGTTGGGACTGACAACCAGTTTGATGTAGTTATCCATTCCACCGGTTCCAAAAAACATGCCCATGCTCTGATTGTCAGCAGGAGCAGCTCCGCCGTAAGGACTGCGAATGCGGGTTTGAATCACGAACGGACGCGTGACCGTATCGGTGTTGACGCCGAACTGAAAGGCGTTGTCCTGATCGTTCAGGGTACTGAACGCATTTCCCTCGGTCATAGCATCAATAGTAAACAGACCAGCCGTGCCTCCGGCGGTAATGTCTGCCGGGTCGTATTGATTCAGGTAATCCGAATTGCCGTTGTTCATCATTCCGGTGAACCCGAGTTCGAAGAAGCCACCGCGCCCCGGATCACCGGGTTCCCATTCGTAATCAACCGGCAGGTGGGTGTTCATGCCATTGGCCGCATCCAGCGCAAAGGCGTCGGAAAGATCGCCGATACCATCGTTGTCGTCATCCGGGTCGTTGAGGTCTGAGAGAAAATCGTGGTCCCAGTCATGCGGCTTGTCCGCACCGGAGCAGGGATTGGTCAGGTTGTCCAATTCATCACCGTTGGTATAGCCATCCGAATCGCCGTCAGCAGCCGGATCGGAAGCATCACAAGGCAGACCGGAACCGCCGGCGTAATCATTGGGTTCGAAAACCGAAATCGGCGCTTCGCCATAGATATTGGCAGACCAGATGGTACCGGGGAATGGGCCGTCGTCTCCAACGGCAATCACGTCGAGTGGAACAGAGTTGAATCCGGAGAAGAGCGTGGATTTTCCCGCAGCTCCCAGTCCGGTGCCGGCTGCGTTGAGTTGTACCTGGATAATTTTCTCATCAAAGGTTGCCGCCAGAATATATCCGTTCATGGCGCCTCCAAAATTGGAGGCCGTGTATTCACAAATTCCGTTGGTTGACGCGTTGTGCAGAACAATAGTTCCGTCAGCTGCGCCCGGAATCAGGTAGGTGCATTCCACCGGGTTTTCCATGCCCACCGGCACGGGGCTTTGCGGGTTAGTCGGGTTGAAGGTGTTGGCGCGGTTGGCGCGGGTCAGGTTCGGGTGTCCGCCATAAAAACCGACTGCCGGAATATAGTGAAGTCCGTCGGTATAGGTCTGACCGCCTTCTACAGCTCCGGCGTCCGCACAGGTCGGCGGCGCAGCTCCCCAGTTCGCGTTTGGACCATTGTCCCAACTGTACATTTTACCATCCTGCCGGATCAATACATCATAGGGGTTCCGGAATCCAGAGGCATGAATGCGAACCGGACCATCCACTTCCAGCATGGCCTGATTTTTCCCGTTGTTTCCTCCGAAAGGATCGTTCAGATCGTTGACGCCTGCCCGGTCTTCATCGTTCAGGGTGGGCAGGTCGTAGGGGAAGCTGCTGATTTCGTCTAAATGAATGGAAAGGATTGCTGCGGAATAGGCATACTCCGGAGCCAGCGCGAAGTTGTTTGAACGCGCACCCATGTTGGTGTTCCCACCGGCACATACATAGAGGATGTTGGCCACGCTGTCCAGCACAAGCCCGTTCAGGGAGTGGTTCTCTTCGGAACGCGGCAATCCCCGCACGATGTCTTGTCTGACCCATGCACTCCCGTTCCAGGTCAGGGTGGAGACAATCCCGGAATTGGTATCCAGGTCTGTGTCGGTGCCAAGCGGTCCCGCACCGATCCTCGGATCGCTTGACGTAACCCAAAGAACCGGATTAACCGCCGTACCCGTGAGAAGAATTCCCGTAATCTGCCGGTAATTGACCGAAGGGTTGGGAGTTCCATCGTCATCGTGGTTAGAAATTTCATTGATTCCAAGAATGGTCTCTTCTCCGGTCACGATGTAACTATTTGCCCCGAGGCGCAAAATCGTGTAGGCTTTAATGATGCCATCTTGTTGGGCAACATACAGCCGGTCATCAGGACCAAACTGGAGAGAAGTTGCCAGATAAGAACTGGCGCCTGTCAAATTGCTCACCCCAAAACCAATGCTGATTTGAGCTCTTAAAGGAAGAGCCAGGGAGCAGATGAGGCAGACGGCAAGAAAATTGCGTTGAATCTGCCCCGAAAACGTGAATTTCATCTTAATGTGTTGCTGTGGTTACGCTGTTGATTGCAAAAGAGTATGCCATCCCAAAGCTTGCCCGTTTGCATAAACCGTTTTTGAAAGCTGGCCTCTTAAACTTGGCCTCCCAAAACGGATTGATCCCCGATATTTCCTGTGATAATTCCTGCGTATCCCCCTTAAGAATGCTGGTAGTTAAGTTGAATTTCTAGTGTTTTTTAGATTTTACTGAATTTTTACCCTGTCACTTTGAAACCCTGTAAGGGATTTCTAAGCCCGTTTATCTGGTTGGCGGTTTTTCACTCTTTCGGTTCAAATACCCGTCCCAAATCCCGAACTTAATTCAAGTTGCACCGGATGGATAACAGTGGCAAGGGGTTGACTTAAAAAAGGCAAAATAAAATTTATTATACCTGATTATCAATTAATTATAATTGTAAACGCAGGTTCATGTTTAAGGTACTTCGTCGGTTAGATAAGATTTTAGCAGAGTGTGG
>JANNSM010000057.1:0-11099 GCA_031402635.1 Bacteroidota bacterium
CAAAGACAAAGGCACCGGCAAAGAACAAAGCATCCGAATAGAAGCCTCTACCGGACTTTCGGAAGAAGAAGTACGCAGGATGCGCGAGGAAGCCAAGGCCAATGAATCTTCTGATAAAGAAGCCAGCGCCAAAGTGGACAAACTCAACCAGGCGGACGAGCTGATCTTTCAGACCGAAAAACAACTCAACGAATACGGAGAAAAACTGCCGGCCGACAAGAAAATTGTGATCGAAAGCGCACTGGACAACCTTCGCAGCGCCCATAAGAGCCAGGACATTCCCAAGGTTGACAGCGCCATGAAAGCACTGAACGATGCCTGGAATTCAGCCAGCGAAGACCTGTACAAAGCCAGTCAGGATGGCGGGTCAGGCCCGGGAAGCAGCGCGAATGGCGGAAGCCAGGATACTTCGCGTCAACCGGAAACCGCAAATGATGTCACCGACGTGGAGTTTGAAGAAGTGGACGGCAAATAATCTCACGGTTTCAACCCACCAGGTAAGGTTTTAATAGAAAAGCCTCGCACCGTTAGCCGGTGCGGGGCTTTTTCACAGGTAGAATTTGTAAGACTTATCAGTGAATTACCGGAATCTGACGTGCGGCCAGCAAACTTCCATCCGCTGAGGTAACGCGAAGCAAATAGGTCCCTGCTGCAAGTTGCCTAAACGATAAGCTGCCTAGCGACATTTGGTGTCCGAACCCTTCGCGGTCTTCGCTCAGGATGATCCTGCCGGTTGCATCAAAGAGGCTGATCCGGTAAATCCCCTGAGGGGCACCCAGAAGCTGGAGGTTCAATTCATTCTGCACAGGAAGTGGGTAGAGCCGTAATTCTCCCGGAGCATTATTATTTTGTCCTAATCCCGTGGTTGTTATTTCCGGACCGAGCTGCAAATTGTCAATGATCAGGCGGCTGCCCACCGGGTATTCTTCAAAATAAGATTCGTTGCGAACGCCGGAATAGATGGCCAGGCGGATTTTGTCCGGCATCGCATCAGAGAAATATTCAAGGCGAAGGTTCATCGTATTGAACTGCGTCATCAGTTGCTCTGACCGGTATTCGCCATAAGCGACAACTTCCTTAACCCCGCTTGCATAACTTCTTGAAAGCTCGGCTATTACCCGGAACGTATCTTCCAGAACTGGAAAGTATTTATAATAGCCGGTTACGTATTCGGGCCTTCCATTGAATTCCATGCCTGGCGTAATGACGGACAAGTCGGCGGGATTGACATAAAGATCCCCGAGTACAGCCATGCCGGGCACCAGAAAACAGACGGTAGAATCAGCATCACAGAACCTCCGGGTTTCCGCCTGCAAGGCATAATTGCCGCTACTGGCACCTTCTGTTCTCGAGATGGTGAATTCTTTATATCCCAGCAGGTAATGAATCTCGTTTAACGAAGACCACTGATCGGGGTTCCGGTAAAGCGTATCCGTTTCTTCCCATTCCTCGAAATCACCAAAAGGAATCTGGGATTTTAAAAGTGCCGTGGGAACGAAACACATGAATCCGGCAATCGCAAGGGCTTGCAACATAGCTGATCGTTTGAACATCCGTTAAACCTGTTTTACTCAAAAAATACCCCCCTTGTTGCATGTTGATGGTTTCTGTTTCCCTTAATAAACTTACTGACAAGTTACAAAGAATACTTGCTAAAAAGAAGCGCGATAATACATTAAATTACTCGTTATCAATATATTACAACACAAAAAAATAGCATGTGTTGAGCTAATGTCCCGATATCAAAGGCCTGTGAATACAGAAAATGTGGAAAACTTATTCACAGACTGTTGACAAGCCCTCCAAAATAGCAAGATCATCAATCAAGATCATCGATAATAAGACCGGATCACCTCCAATACGGGTTTTCCCTGCGGGGTATAATCCCGATCCTGTGGTCCACCCGCCTGATCCTCCAGGTACCACTTCCATAAAAAGCCGCCGGCAAACCAATCGTGGCTCCAGAAAGTTCGGAAAAGCGCTTCATAGGCCAGACTTTGCGACTGCATATCGGGCGTTAGTTCTTCCAATCGGTTTTCCAGGGTCCAGGTTTTCCAGGCTCCCTGTGGCACGCTGAGGTACCCGTATTCCGTGAATAACACGGGCTTACCGGTTTGCTTCTGAAACGAATCTATCCCGGCAACATAAGGCTTCCAGGCCTCAAGAAGTGCTTCAAGGTCCGGTGCCGGAGAAGAGGTCAGGGGGAAATAGGCATCGATCCCGATAAAATCCAATGCAGACCAGAAAGGAATTTGCTGGTAATTATCCCAATTGGATGCATAGGTCAACGGACCCCGGTAAATTTCACGAACACGGGCTATCAGCCCGAGCCAGAATAAAGGGCGTTCCCTGACGGCGCGCTCCGTCTCGGTTGACAGACAAAACAATTCAACCCCCAATGAATCCGCCAGCCGTGCAAAATGAAGGATGTATTGGCTGTACGATGCTTCCCAGGCGGTCCAGTCCTCTTCTGTTTCAAAACCATACTCGCCGATCCAGCCGCTGTGCACTACCCAAACGTGCGGCTTGAGCATAATTTTCAATCCGTGTTCACGGGCAAAACGGATTTGCCCGGCTACCCCGTCGGTGCGCTCTCCCCACCATTGACGTGGAACATCAAAATGCACTTCCGGCTGACCGGGAAAAACAAACGCATACGGAATAACACTAACCCAGTCAGCTCCGGTTTGGTTTTTAAGCCGTTCAAAATGAAATCCTGAAACTTCCTCCGGTGGCGCCGTCAGGGAAACACCATTCATCCGGCTCACCGTATCGGTTTCCTTGCCCGGGATTTCACGATTACCCTTTGCCAGACCGGCATCGGGAAACACCGTTTTCCCACCGGGCATCATCAGATATCCACCCAGTATGGCTGTTCCGGCAAAGAGTAGCCATTTTCCAGTGAGTATTGTACTTTTTGATACCATACTGACGTTTTAGCCTGCTGAAGAGATGATAGAGCCCATGTTTCCCTTTATTGCCAATTTTTCGATCGTCCTTTAGGGTAAGCATCCGCCGGGTAGCAGAAATGGACCCACTTAATCCGTGAATTGTTCAATATGCGCTTGAATATAACCCTGGAACGTGAGGTGGCTGAACCGTGAGGTTAAACGACTTATGCAACGCAGAAGTAAACGCGGAGATTGGTTACTCCTGTTGATGATTACCTGCCTGTCCGGAGTTGCAAGCGGACAGGCCGGACTGAACATCGGCTTTTCTGCAGGCTATGCGATCAGCGCGAACGATTTTCAGTTCCCGGGTAATGGGGAAATCCTCCAACCTCTTATGGCACACAACAGCTTCGGAGGGTTAGCGCTGACTTTTCCTCTTTCGGAAGAAGCGGGAATTACTACCGGGTTCCGGCTGCGGCAAAAAAGCCTGACGGCTTCTGCTTTGCTCGATGGGGAAGTATTACAGGAATCCGGCTCCTACACCGCCGTTGAATTGCCTTTGGGATTTTGTCTGACCAAACCCCTTGGACAGCGCATGGCAATCCGCCAAACTTACGCCTTGGAAATGCAGGTGCTTGGGGGATCAGACGGCTATGGACAAACGCAACCCGGAGGACCTGCTTTTCAGGTTTTTGCCAACCCGGCTCACAGGACCAGATTGGCCATGTCTGCCGGAGCCACCCTGGAATATCGTATGCTATCCGGCCTTTGTATAGATCTGGAACTCGGATTTCACCAGGGTCTTACCGGTTCTATGCAAGAAGGGCAGCTCGTCCTCAGAAGTCCGGATGAAATCATCTCCCGCACATTTTTTGGAGACGGAAGCTACTTTTCCGGAGGCTTGGGAATTTCTTTCCCGGCCAATCTTTTGACTGGCCGGAGGCTCCAGCCGGGAACAGCGATCAATTGACGCAGAAGACCAATGCGGGAAAACAAAAGCGCAGCGAATCAATCGCTGCGCCTTCCCTCTAATAATGAAAACGAAATATTACTTGGAAATTTTTGTACAAGACCTGTTGTAATTCCCTTCTGTCTGTAATTTTTTATCTAATTCTTTCTATAATTTTTTATGTTGTCATTTTCTTTCCGGACTGCATGATCCGAATATAAGTTGTGATTCCGGATCCAGGAGTTTTCTTAACTCAATTTAACAAAATTTGACATGTAAAGGAGAAAACACAGTGCCCATTGCGGAACCAAATCAGGTCCTAAATCAGCAAGGCGGCAATTGCCGCGGTCATCAGACAGGCCAATGTTCCGGCAAGCAAAGCTGATAATCCCAACCGGGCCAGGGTGCTTCGCTGACCCGGCGCGAGCGAAGAAATTCCGCCGATCTGAATCCCGATGGAGGCGAAATTGGCAAAGCCGCAAAGCGCATAAGTGGCGATGATCACGGAGCGCTCGTTGTGCAGCTCACCGGTATCTTTCATTTCTCCCAGGCTTGAATAGGCAAAGAATTCGTTCAGGATGGTTTTTTCGCCGAGCACCTGACCGATCAGGGCCAGATCGCGATAGTCAATGCCTATGAGCCAGGCAACCGGTGAAAACATTTTGCCCAAGAGGAATTGCAGCGTCAGCCCCTCGTATTGGCCTCCTGTTGCAATGAGATCGTTGAGTCCCGTCCAACCGCCAGTCCATAGCAACAAGCCATTGAGCATATACATGAATGCGGTAAAGGTCAGCAACATCGCTCCGACGTTGACGGCAAGTCCCAAGCCATCGCGGGTTCCGGTCGAAATGGCTTCCAGCAGGTTGGCTCCGATTTTGTCACGCGGAATATTCAACGCGCGATCCGGATTGTCCTCCGGCAATTCGGGCACAAGCAG
The DNA here is from genome assembly GCA_031402635.1 of Bacteroidota bacterium. GTDB lineage: Bacteria > Bacteroidota > Bacteroidia > Chitinophagales > BACL12 > WGOA01. The sequence goes on from JANNSM010000057.1 coordinate 4,778, forward strand.
TTTGGAAAAAACAATGGCAGCCGGTGCGGCCATGATTGATGCAGAAAGTAAATGAGTGGCAAAACGTGCCTGTTCGGCCGGGTCAGATCCACCCAGGATGGCCACATAGGCGCCAAAAACACCTCCGGCAATCGTGGCCATTCCCCCGGTCATCAGGCACATGATTTCCGACCGGGACATGTTTTCCAGGTAAGGCTTGATGACAAGCGGTGCTTCGGTTTGTCCGACGAAAATATTAGCCGCCATGGCCACACTTTCTGCGCCGGAAAGTTTCATCGTCTTGCTCATGATCCAGGCAAACCCTTTGACCACCAACTGCAGCAGCCCGATATAGTAAAGCGCGGCAGAAAGTGCCGAAAAGAAAAGAATTGTTGGCAAGACCCGAAAAGCAAAAATGAACCCGATCCGGGTAAAAGTGATTTCCCCGCCTGGCGTGGTTTCTGTTCCCACCCAGACATCCGCAGGCCAGGGACCCAGGACAAATTCAGCACCCTTTTGGGAATAGTTCAGCAAAAGGGTGAACCCGGAAGCGATTGCCTGAAAACCAGAACTGACGGCCGGTACCTGTAAAACCAGCAGGGCGATGATAAACTGAATGACGACACCGCTGACGACGAGCAGCCAGTTTACGTGTTTGCGGTTTTCGGAAAGCAACCAGGCAAGGCCGATAAAGACAATCAACCCGAGAATCGGTCGTAAAAAATCCATAGGGCAGGTAGAAGTGGCCTAAAATAGCCAATTCCACCGCAGCAAAAGGAGCCTGGTTGATCAGGGTCGCCTAAAAGACGTTTCAGGTGTTCTCGCGCTTGCGTTTGTCCAACTCGTCCCGGATCCGGATTGCGCGCTCGTAATCCTCATGCTCGAGCAATTCGCGGAGCTTGTCGTTGAGTTCCTGCACCGTAAATTCCGAAAGAGGGGTAGAAGCGGAATGGGCGACTTTGGAATCAGAAGACTTCTCCTTGGGACCAGATTCAACGCCGGCTGCAGCGGCATCTTCTTCCTCCAGGATGATTCCGGCGGCTTCGAGCACAAACTCGTAGGTATAGATCGGGCAATTAAAGCGGACAGCCAGTGCCAAAGCATCCGAGGTCCGGGAATCAATTTCAATTTCCCGGCCCGCACTGCTGCAAACTAATTTCGAATAGAAAATTCCCTCCTGCAGATTATCAATCACGATTTCCCGCAAATCCACATCAATCATCCCGAAGATATTCTTGACCAGGTCATGGGTCAGGGGTCGGGTCGGCGTAATTTTTTCGATGGCTACGGCAATGGCCTGGGCCTCGAAAGCACCAATGACAATGGGCTGTCGTCTGCGGGGCTTTCCGGCAACCTCGCCAAGCACGTCTGCATAAGATTGGGATTGGGAGACACTATGCGACAAGGCAACGATCTCCATTTTTATTTTCTGCATTCCCCTGGGCTAATGGCTTACTAAAAGGCTTAGGAATTCTTGAAGCGCCTGATGGCTTCGGTAAGCCTGGGTACCACCTCGAAGGCATCACCGATTACGCCGTAGTCTGCCGCCTTGAAGAAAGGAGCTTCCGCATCCTTGTTAATAACCACGATAGTTTTGCTCTGGTTTACACCCGCGAGATGCTGGATGGCTCCGGATATCCCTATTGCAATATACAAATTCGGTTTAATGGCAACGCCCGTCTGGCCGACATGTTCGTGGTGAGGGCGCCAGCCGGTATCCGCAACCGGGCGGCTGCAGGCTGTTGTGGCACCGAGACTTTCTGCCAGTTGCTCAATGATTCCCCAATTCTCGGGTCCTTTGAGTCCCCGGCCGGCAGAAACTACCAACTCCGCTTCCGGGAGTGGTACCACCCCGTTGGTGACCGATTCGCGGCTCACCAGTTTTGCGTCAAAATCGGACTCCTGCAGGTCAATGCTAAATGGAACCACTTCGGCCGATCCGCTCCCCGCCTCCGGTTTAAGGCTGTTGGGATTGAGGGAAATCACCTTTTTAGCGGAAGAAATATTGATTTTGGCGAAGGCCTTGCCGGAAAAAACCGGTTTATCTAAATGGAAACCGGATGTAATATCCGGGAGTGAAATGGCACCCGAAACCAGTCCGGCTTCGAGGCGAACAGCTACCCGTCCCGACAGCGCTTTGCCATTGGCATTGTGCAATAGCACGACCACATCAGCGGCCTCTTTCAATGCCGCTTCGGAAATGAGCCGGGAATAAGCCCGGGACTGAAATTGCACGAGACGGGCATCAACGGCATGCAGCACCCTGGCTACGCCATATTGCCCCAGAGCCGCAAGATCGGATGCATCGGCCGGACCTATGGTCAATGCAACTGCGCTGGTCTTCAGTTTTTCGGCAACCCTTGCCGCGTAGAAGACCGCTTCCAACGTGCTTTTCTTCGGCCTGCCATCAACAAATTCAGCATAAACCAAAACAGACATAGAGAAACTGGATTTAGCGAATGAATAGAAAGAAAGCGATCGATTAAATGGCTTTGGCCTCTTCGTGCAAGAGACGGACGAGTTCGTCCATGTTGTCGGGTGCCACGAGTTTTACGTGACCTTTTTCAGGGGGAAGCTGAAAAGACTCTACCTGAGACAACCCACTGACTTCAACGGGCGGGACGATGGCAAGCGGTTTGGATTTGCTCATCATAATTCCGCGCATATTGGGAATGCGGGCTTCAGCCATGCCCTTCTGGGCGCTGGTCACGAAGGGCATGCTTATCTGGAGAACTTCTTTACCTCCTTCAACATCCCTGACCAGGGTGGCCGTTTTACCGTCAACCTGCAGGTTGGATGCCAAACTGATGTAGGGAAGATTGAGCATTTCTGCTACCATTCCGCCTACAACGGATCCATTGTAATCAATGGTCTCCTTGCCGAGCATGATCATGTCGTAGTTGCCGACCTTTGCCTGCTCTGCAATTTGCCGTGCTACGTAGAGGGCATCACGGGGATCGGCATCCACGCGAATGGCTTTGTCAGCGCCGATAGCAAGAGCTTTGCGAATGATCTGTTCGTTCTCTGCCCGACCAACGTTTAACACGGTGACTTCACCTCCCAGGGATTCCCGGATTTCAACGGCTCTCACCAGCGCATACCATTCATCATACGGATTGATGATGAACTGAACGCCGCTTTCGTTGAACGTGGAATTATTCCCGGTAAAACTGATTTTGGTGGTGGTATCCGGAACTTTACTGATGCAAACAAGAATATTCATGCGCCTGAATTCGAAATTTTTCGAACTTTCTTTAAGTTATTGCTTAATTTAATGCTAATGTGTTGCGAATGTATTGCGAAAATTTTCTAACATTCAGCTAACAAATGGCGAACGGTAAGCGAGTATTTAGCAGGCGGTTAGCTGTGATTTTGAAATCTCCCCGCTGCGAAAATTCGCGATGCGAATATACGGATAAACGTCAATCCGGACTATGAACAGCGACCGCCTGGAGCGATTAAACGAGTTCCTCCGCGAACGCCCGGACGATCCCTTTCTGCTGTATGCCCGGCTTTTGGAATACATACGGAAGGGACTAGGGGAAGATGCGGAAAGAGCAATCGAAAACTTATTGTCGCAACATCCTGACTACCTCGGTACCTATTACACTTCCGGCGTTTATTTTGAACGGCAGGGAAACCCGGACCGCGCCCTGGCTATTTACCGTCAGGGTATAACACTGGCCAAACGGCTCGGAGATCTCAAAACTGCCGGTGAAATCCAGGCCGCTACTGACTTGCTGGAATGCTGATTATTTCAGGCTTTGCTTCAAATCCTGATGGGCGAACTTTGCACCATGCCCGACCACCAGCAGACCAGCTTTGCCACCCGTTTTGAACAATACCTGCGCAACCCGTGCCGGCTGGCACCGGGTCGTCCGGTGTTACTGGCCTGCAGCGGCGGACTGGATTCGGCTGTGCTTGGCGAGCTGCTGGCTGACCGGAAACAACCCTTTGCCGTAGCCCACGTGCAGTATTCCCTCCGGGGAGATGATTCCCTCGCGGATGAAGCACTGGCCAGGGAGCTTGCAGACCGCTGGGGAGTCCGGTTTTACCGCGAAGATTTGGACGCCGCGGCCCGCGCGGAATCCGGACCCGAATCCCTGCAGATGGCCGCGCGGGAGATGCGCTATGCCTGGTTTGAAGAGATCCGCGCGGCAGAAGGCTTCCACCGGATTGCAACAGCGCATCATGCGGATGACCAGGTGGAAACCCTGATGCTCCGGTTGCTCGGAGGCTCGGGATTGCGGGGCCTCCGGGGCATCCGCCCGCTGCGCGAAAAGCTCATCCGGCCGCTTCTCTTTGCCCGAAAATGGGAATTGCTGGAATTTGCCCGGCAAAGAAGCCTGCCGTGGCGGGAGGACCGCTCCAATATCAGTCCGGATTATTTGCGCAACCGCATTCGCCATGAGTTGTTGCCTGTGGCGGAGAATCTCAATCCCACGGCAATTTCCGGGATCATCAGGGCTTCGGCACAGCTTCGGGAAGCCGAAGCGCTTTACGAAACCGGGCTTCGTCAACTGACCCGATCGCTCGTCAAACAAAAAGGCGAAGAATGGCACATTGGAATCCGCGGGCTCGAAGAAAGCGGAGCGGCTTCCACACTTCTTCGGGAATGGCTGTTGCCCTTCGGGTTCAGCGCAGCCCAACTGGACGAGGTGGTTCGCGGTATGGGCGGTCAGCCGGGCGGTTTTTGGCCCTCACCGCAGGGTGTGCTTTACCGGGAACGGCGATGCCTGGTCTGGGTACCCGGTCCTCCCCGGGAAAAGCCCCTTCCTGCGGAGATCAACGCTATCCCGGCCGTTGCCAGAATCGGAGGCTGGCGCTTTGACTTTCAGGAGGTTGAAAAAGACCGGATCAAAAAACCGGACGCAGACCGCGGCGTATTGTTGGACGCCTCCACATTGGTTCCCCCATTGTTGCTGAGGCCCTGGGCGGATGGAGATTATTTTTTTCCCGAAGGACTGGGCAAAAAACGCAAACTCAAACGCTTTCTCACCGACAAAAAAATACCGGCAAGAGAAAAGACAAATTCGCTGGTGTTGGTATGCGGTGGGCGAATTGCCTGGGTAGCCGGTCATCTGGCCGATGAGCGCTTTGCGGGTGGTTCAAAAACCCGAAAATTAGTCAAGATCACCATGGAGCCGGATCATGCCGACGATCCGGTTGACAAATAAGGGGCAAACGGTGATCACGGTGCTGGGACACACCTTGCGTTTACCCAACGGGCTTATCGGGTGATTAACACTTTGCGCCGCCACATGAAGCCATCAACGTTGGTCAGGGTGAGGATATAAAGCCCTGGGGAAGCAGGAACCATTATGCTCCGGGAACCGGAACCGGCGGCCAGGGATCCCGCTGCGGCAATTCCGCCATCAGCCCGGAAGAGTTGCCAAATCAGTTCCTGTGTAGTATTCCCGGTCAGTTCCAAGTTCAGGATTCCGCCAGGAGCAACCGGATTTGGAAACACGGAAAAATTGTCCTGAGCACCAGATTGATCATTGATTCCGGAAACGGGTGTTCCGCTTTCACCCGTGCGGAAACGAATAGCCGCAGAATAAGGCTCACAGGTGTTTCCTTCAAAAATCGGTTTCACCCGCCAGTAGAAATACCGGTCCTCGGCCAACCGGAGTGCGGTGAATGCCGTGTCGGGAACAATGGACTCCTCCGCGATGGCGGTAAAAATAGGGGTATAGGCGATGGCGATGTGGTAGGCCACAGCTCCGGGCACCCGCGACCACAAAAACCGCTGCCCTCTTGGAGGAACAAGGGTTGTTTCATGGGCGGGCTGAAGCAGTTTAACCGAGTCATAACCTTCGGGGAAATCCGGGATAATCACTCCCTTAATGTCCGAGCGCCTCTCGTTGAGGTTTGCCCGCATGGCCTGGTTTTGCAACGGGCTGAAACGGGTGAGGCAACTGTTTCCGGCATACGACATGTAAAAACTATCTTCCACAAGAAAGGATATGCCCGCCGGATCCGTGAATGGGCCTACGCTCGGACAGTTCCATCGGTATGGCGCATAATCCGGTGGGGTATCGCAAAATCCGTCACCGGCTGACGTGCAGTTGCTGCCATCCACTTGTTCCTGCTGTGACAATGGTGGCGTTCCCCATTCCCATCCATAAAACGTATGGGGAAGAGAAAAATAATGACCGAATTCGTGGGCAAGCGTATTTCCAGAGGGCGAAGACGCCGAATTGGCCATGACCACGCCGTCTGCTCCCGGGCTGAAATACCCGGCAATTGTGCCGCTTTCGATACTGCTCACGTAATAGACGTTGAGCGCATTGTCAACGTTGTTCAGCAGAATCATGCCAATTCCGTCCGAAAAAGTCTGGGA
>JANNSM010000058.1:0-3880 GCA_031402635.1 Bacteroidota bacterium
CCCAGCCTCTCCCCATGTCCATTTTTGAAAACGTAGCTTATGGTATGCGTCTTCAGGGAATCAAGGATATGAATGTCTTGCGGAGAAGGGTGCAAAAACACCTGGAAGAAGTAACTCTTTGGGAAGAAGTCAAAGACCGACTCAACCACTCTGCCCGTATGCTTTCCGTTGGTCAGCAGCAGCGTTTATGTCTCGCGCGAGGGCTGGCTATCAATCCGGAAATCATTCTGGCTGATGAGCCAACATCTGCGCTTGACCCCCTGTCAAGCAGAGCCATTGAAGAGTTGTTCAAAGAACTCCGCCTCACGTTTACGGTGGTGTTAGTTACCCACATTTTGCGCCAGGCCAAGCGTCTGGCCGACCATGTTGTTTTCCTTTATTTGGGCGAAGTTGTTGAACAGGGACCTTCCGAAGAAATGTTCAACAACCCCAAAACGGAGCGCTTCAAAGAATACCTCACCCTGGGTATCTGATCATTTCTGATCTATCATTTGACTTGGTTTTTTTACCAACGTTTAGAAATCCTACCGAGATGAAGTTGTTCAATTTGCACAAATCCCTGCTGTTTTGGTGTCTCGCTCTGATCGCGATAATCGGCCTAACGTCCCTTGAAACCAGTGCCCAGACTACAGACAGTACGGAAACCTTTTCAATCAAATTGGAGTTCCGGCCCCGGTCTGAATTTCGGAATGGCTATCGCCTTTTGCGCAGCGACACCACACAGCCCTTGTTTTTTACAGAAAACCGGTTGCGTCTTTATTTGAACTACCAGCGCAAAGGATTCATTTTCCACACCTCCATCCAGGATATCCGTACCTGGGGTGAACAGGATCCAAGAGCAACTACCGGTTCTATTCAGGTATTTGAAGGATATGTGGAACCGACCATCACCAAGAATTTTTCGATGCGAATCGGACGGCAAAAATTAATGCTGGACAACCAACGGCTTTTTGCAGAAAATGACTGGCGACAAAATTCCGGCTCACACGACGGGTTGCGGTTGATATATAAAAAGGGGAAACTGGAAACTCTGATTTTCGGTGCGTTTAATCAGGAAGCAGGTTCTCAGGCCCGTTTTTTCGAAACGGATTATTCGCCCGGTTTTCAGAATTACAAAGTCCTCTTAGTCCATAACCTTGTTTACAAACCAACCAAAGAGATTGCCCTCACTACCATACACAGCACCGATGCGTTTCAGGATGCGGACAATCCGCGGGTGGAGAACTGGCGAAATACCACAGGTGGCAGGGTGGAGTACACCAAAGACCAATGGTACCTGACCATGTCGGGGTACGCCCAGTATGGCAAATCCATTCAGGGTGACGATCTTAAGGCGTACTACCTTCAACCGGAAATCAGGTTTACCGCATTAAAAAACTGGACCTTAAGGCTCGGTGCAGAAGTTTTCAGCGGAGACGACGCCCTGAATCCGGACGGGAGAAGCCACAGTTTTGACGCGCTATACGGTGTTAATCACCGCTTTCTCGGGAACATGGATCTTTTCATCCGCTTCCCCGGTGATTTTAACAATGCCGGAATTATAGATCCATACTTATTTATCTTCTATGACATCGGCAAACAAGTGACCTTGCGCTCCGATCAGCATTTGTTTTACTCGCAAAACAATTTTGTGCCCAGCGGCGAATTTGAACCGATTGACAAATACCTTGGATTTGAACATGACATTCTGGTCAAGTACCGCCCCAACAGTTTTACCGTTATTGATTTCGGATTTTCCTATGGGTTATGGACCGAGTCCATGGAGGATATCCGCAAAGGAGGAAACCATGAACTTTTCCAAACCTGGGCTTACTGCATGGTTGCCCTCAAGCCCGAGCTGTTCAGTTGGAGCCGGAAAGTGAAAGCCTGAAAGGTTTGCTACAGCCCCCCGCTGATAGAGCCAGGAAAGCCCTGCCGAGCCGGAAAGTGAAATCCTGAAAGAATTGCTATAGCCCCAGGCCTGGCTGATGCGGGGGAATACTATCCTCCTGCTCAGCCCTCGTGGTCAGCTAATACGCCGGCGTCCGCGAGTAGGCTATGCCGGAAATTTCAATATTCACGTCTTTGGGAAGGCGCGACACCTCAACGGTTTCGCGCGCAGGACCTTTGCCAATCTCAAAATAACTGCCGTAAACTTCGTTGACCGCGGCAAAGTCGTTCATGTCGCGGAGATAGATGGTGCACTTAACCAGATTGGCGTGCCTCATCCCGGCAGCGGACAACACGGCCCCGAGATTTTCCATGATCCGGCGGGTTTCAGCCGCAACATCGCCGGTGACCAGGTTACCGGTTTTAGGATCAAGCGCAATCTGTCCCGAAAGATATAAGCGGCCTTCGGCTAATACTGCCTGGCTATAAGGTCCGATGGGCGCCGGAGCGTCACTGGAAAATATGTGTTTCATATCGGGCGAAAATAAGGGTGCGGTTCCATCATGTTTATCAGCCGGAATCCGCTGATACCAGTGAGCGGCAAAAATACCTTTGCCCCGGCATCCGGGCAATACGAACCGGGAACCCAAAAAGTCCGGTTGGCTGAAGGAATGCCGTGTGAATGTGCTCAATGACCGGTTGGAAACCCCTGGTCTATCTTTGTGCGATGCTGGTTTACCGCGACTCGGGTGCGCTGGACAGGGAAGCCTGGGATGATTGCGTGCAGGTTGCAGGTACCCTGCCCTATGGATTCTCCTGGTATCTCGACCGGGTTTGCGATCACTGGGGTGGGCTGGTTCTTGATGATTACTCCGCTGTTTTTCCGCTTCCGTGGAAACGCCGGCTCGGTCTGCGCTGGATTTATCCGCCTTTCTTTTGCCAGCAACTGGGCGTGTTTAGCCGCATTGACAGCGTGCCTGTTTTGGGCGAATGGCTCCAGGCGATACCAAAACCTTTTCTCCGGATTGATCTGCCTGTTCGCGGAAAAGATGATCCGGTTCTACCGAACTGGCGGCGGTCAATTCGACCTAATCTTACCCTGAACCTGGCTGCCGGTTACGAACAACTTTACGCCGGCTACGACAACAACACACGCCGCAACCTCAAAAAAGCGCAGAAGGAAAACCTTCAAGCGGATGATCAGCTTAAATCTGCGGAGCTCGTGGAACTGATCCGGCGGTTCCAAGGGCCCAAAATCAAGGTTCTCGGAGTCGGTGAGTACCGAAGAATTGATGCCCTGATGCGGGAGGGAATCACCCGGAAACGGGCCCGGTTGGTCCGCGTTTTTCACCCTGAACAGCCGGAAGTTATTTTGGCGGGGGCATACTTCCTGGAGGGACCGGGCGGTCCGGTTTACCTGTTCGGCACTTCTACCCCCGAAGGCCGCATCAACGGCGCTATGGTCTTCCTGTTTGACCGCCAGATCAGGGACCGCGCCGGCTCATCCGGGCAAAAACTTGATTTTGAAGGCTCTGCGTTGCCCGGTCTGGCGCGTTTTTACCAGGGCTTTGGTGCGGTCGGGGAGCCTTACCAGACGCTGCATATGCAACGTTTCCCGCTCGTATTCAAGGCGTTGGGGCGATAAATTGACAAAACTTTTTCCGCAAAAGCTTAGGAAAGCTGCAGGCTTTTGTTATTTTTAGAACCGTATCTCCACCTCGTATGAATTTTAAACGTACTCTCCCGTTCCTCCTCTGCCTTTTTTTGACCTCCGGTTTGTTTGCCCAGGACGTTCACTTCAGCCAGTTCTGGGCATCGCCGCTTACCTTGAATCCCGCACTTACGGGTTTGACGCCGTGTACTTACCGGGCGGCCATTAACTATCGCAACCAGTGGGCAAGCGTGGTAGGGCCTTCGTCTTTTCAGACTTATGGCGTTTCATTTGACGCGGGGTTGTTCCGCGGCAAGTTTAACGGCAGCATGCTGGGCGTCGGAGGCCACTTCTTCAACG
>JANNSM010000059.1:0-13034 GCA_031402635.1 Bacteroidota bacterium
CCTGTCGGGGTTCTGAAAATGAACCCAACGCCCTTCGATTGATTGGCCAGGTACTTACCTACCGAAAGGATTACCAGAAAGCCATAAGCCTGCAACAGGAATCCTTTGAAAAAGCCCGTGAACTGGATTTGAAACTGGATATGACGCAGGCGTTGCGGGACCTGGCCGTTACCAATCTGGCTATGGGCAATCAGAACAAGGCGATTGACTATTTTACGCAGGCACGCGACATGGCCACCGAATTTGGTCTGCGGGAGGATCTCAAAGACATCTACCAGGGTCTTGTTCGTGTTTATGAAGATCGCCATGACTACGTGAAATCAGCCCACTACAAGGGCTTGTTGCTTGATCTCAAAGACACGTTGTACAACATCGAGTTTGACCAAAAGATGTCGGGGCAATTGTTCAGTTATGAAATTGATAAGAAACTGAACGAAATCGCCCTGCTGAACACTGAGAAAGAATTACAGGAGGCAGTTCTCAAGCGGCAGAAATTCGCCAAGAATGCGTTTGTTGTAGGTTCGCTGATGTTGCTGGTGATCGCGTTCATTTTGCTGCGTATGTTCCGTTTGAAAGTGAAGACCAATCGCATTCTGGACAAACAAAAAGATCAGATCGAGAACCTTCTGCTCAATACCCTTCCATCAGAAGTGGTTCGTGAACTAAAAGCCACCGGAACAACTACACCCCGTTATTACGAATCGGTTACGGTTCTCTTCTCCGACTTTAAAGGATTCACAAATCTTGCTTCGGATCTCACCCCTATCGAGTTAGTCCATTTGCTCACCGTATTTTTCACCGCCTACGACAACATCATCGGCAAATACGGACTCGAAAAAATCAAGACCATCGGTGACTCTTACATGTGCGCTGGGGGATTGCCAAATCCCGATGAAAATCACATCCATAATATCATCAGGGCCGGACTGGAAATTCAGGAGTACATGACCCAGGTTAATGCCGATCGGGCAGACCGCGGACTGCCCGGCTGGGAACTGCGGATCGGGATTCATACCGGCCCTGTTGTGGCGGGTGTTGTAGGCGAGAAGAAATATGCCTATGACATTTGGGGAAACACAGTCAATACGGCCAGCCGGATGGAAAGCGCCGGAGAGGCTGGCCGAATCAACGTTTCCCGGGATACCTATGAATTGGTAAAAGACCGTTTCGCCTGCACCTACCGCGGCAAAATATCCGCGAAAAGTATTGGGGATATCGACATGTTTTTTGTTGATTACGAAATTGAAAAGAAAGAAGAACGAAGTGTGGAAATTGCAGCAACCTAGTTTAAATTTTTAAAAACCTTTCATGAAATCATTTCTCTACGCCTTCGCCACCGGCTTGCTTTTGACCGCGACGTTAACCGTTCAGGCCCAGACCGCCGGGTCATACCTTTTCAACGTTTCAACTGCCGCCGAAGAAATCCGCACGGAAGTGGCCGCAAATGGCGCAGCCTTAAAATCGCTGGTTGTGGATTATTTCATCGTTGGCAACCCTTCGCCGGATGTTGATGGATACGTTTTGGCAACCAGCACCCGCCAAAGCCTCATCGAGACACTCCATGACGATGTTGTCGCAGCCATCGGGCAGGCAACGGCGTTGGATTCTTACATCAATCCTGTCAATATTCAGACCTGGGCTGCTCAAATTGAAGGCCTTGGAGATGAAATAATTGCGGAAAGCACCAACCTCCGCAACCAGATTCTGGCCGGTGACGCCACCCTGGCCAACGCAACTGCATTGGCTATCCGCGCTGACCTCGCCTCCCAATACGATCTTGCCCGCCGGATTACCCGGGAAGCAACCTACTACCAGCAGGCTCAGGTTGCTTATGACGTTCGCATTTTGCTCGTGGACAATGCCGGCAACCCGGTCACCGGCTCCACCGGGCTGATGGGTTACTACGCCTACAACGAATACACCGGAGCATACGTTTATCCGGATTATTTCAATGCGAATGAATTCAGCGATATCCGCGGCGGCACCTGGACTTTTGGATCTTATCCCGGGTATTTTGACGGCGCTTCCTCCCGCCGGGTAACCCTTAGGCCGGCTCTGGCCGGGCCGGATGGTTTTATTCCGGTGGAATTGGTTTACTGGTCAGAGTAAAGGCGGCTGACCAACTTTTCCGCAGGCCACGAGCCCGGAAGCATAAGCTTGTTCAGTTTTTTTGCGACCTGAATAGGATCGCCTGTTTGTTTTTTGTAATATGGTGAATAGCCTTATCCTCAACCTCCTTTTCATGAAACCCTCTTTACCCCTTTTTTTCGCTGCGTTCCTCTTCAGCCTGAACGCTGCCGCACAGCCCTTTTTTCAGTTGCAACCTTTCGCCAGCGGCTTGTCTCAACCGGTTGACATCGCCAATGCCGGCGATGAACGATTGTTCATTGTTGAGAAACGCGGCGCCATTCAGATTCTGGATGCCCGTGGAAACAAGTTGGCAACCCCATTCCTGGATATTGATCCACAAGTTTCTGCAGGTTTTGAGCAGGGTTTGCTGGGTCTGGCATTTCACCCCAACTACGCGACTAACGGATACTTCTACGTCAACTACACCAACAACTCCGGTGACACGCGCATCTCCCGGTTCACCCGGAATGCCCTTAACCCAAATCTCGCTGACCCGGCCAGCGAGCAGATTATCCTGAGCATTGATCAGCCCTTCGATAATCACAATGCCGGCGATCTGAATTTCGGACCCGACGGATTTCTTTATATCGCCATGGGCGACGGCGGCAGCGGAGGAGACCCTGGCGACCGTTCACAGAACAAACTCAATCTGTTGGGCAAGGTGCTGAGAATTGATGTTGACGGCGCGTTTCCTTATGCCATTCCGGCCGATAACCCGTTTGTCGGCGATCCGGCTTACGCTCCGGAGATCTGGGCTTTGGGCCTTCGCAATCCCTGGCGTTGCAGTTTTGATGCCCTTACCGGTGATTACTGGATCGCCGACGTGGGCCAGGACAACTGGGAAGAAGTCAACGTGCAACCGGCTGGCAGCGCCGGCGGAGAGAACTACGGCTGGCGTTGCTACGAAGGCGATGCGCCCTACAACCTTTCCGGTTGCGGCCCAATCGGCAACTATGACTTTCCGGTGCTGGTTTATCCGCACAACTTTAGCACCGGCGGCATTTCCATCACCGGCGGTTTTGTTTACCGGGGAAATGGGAACCCGACGCTTTACGGCCGCTACCTGTTCTGCGACTACCTCAGCGGCAACTGGTGGACGCTCGAAGACAACGGTGCCGGCTATACCCTGACTCCATTTGGCAATATCCAGACGTCCATTTCATCTTTTGGAGAAGATGTGGAAAAGGAATTGTACGCGGCCAACCTGAGTACCGGAATCATTTACAAGATTGTCGAAAACTGTAATTCGGGATCTGCGGTGACCGGTCTGGACGCAAGGGTTACCGGCCCGAATACCGTCAGTCTGGCCTGGGATGCAATTCCCAACGCATCGGGCTACCAGATCAATGGACGACCAACAGGCGCGCCGGGATTTAACAAAATTCAAACCGTTTTCACCCAGCGCAATATCAACATTCTCACTCCTTCCACCACCTATGAATGGTTTGTAAGAGCCCATTGTCTGGATGGCAACATCACCGGCAATTCGGCGCTTAAAACATTCACCACACCCGCCATGCGGGAGGCCGCTAACCTCCATGTTTTCAGCAACGGGCAAACCTGGTACTTTGATGCCGAGCGCAACGGTACCTGGAGTTTATTTGACATCACCGGTCGCGAAAGGGCCTCAGGGACCCAACAAGCCGGCCGCAACTCCATTTCCATGGCGATTTTTCCGGCAGGACTCTATGTGCTCAGCACCAGTGACCTTGCGGGGAATATTCGTTCAACCCTGCTTCCTTTGGCAGGCAATTGAACTTCCTGACCGTTCAACTCGGCGCTATTGGTTAATTTCCCTGTAAATCCATTAAACAATGCGCTGGCAAGGCAGGGAAGGAAGCAGAAACGTTGAAGATCGCCGGGGCAGCCGGGGCAAAATGGCCGCTGGCGGCCTGGGTCTCGGGAGCATTGTGGTTGCCCTGATTGTTGTGTTGCTCGGCGGCGACCCGACAGCGTTGTTACAACAGGGCAACCAGACGCCTCAGGCGGTGGAGGCACCAACACAAACCACCGCCGCGGAGGACGAGTTGGCGCAATTTGTTTCCGTGGTTTTGCGCGAGACGGAACAAACCTGGCAGCGGGTATTCAGCGAGCAAGTCGGTCAGCCTTACCGTGAACCGGTGTTGGTGCTGTTCAGCAGCCAGGTGGAAAGCGCCTGCGGTGTTGCGGGTTCTTCCACCGGCCCATTCTACTGTCCGGGCGACGAAAAACTCTACATTGACCTGAGTTTTTATGACGAATTGCGGCAGCGGTTTGGCGCACCCGGTGATTTTGCCATGGCCTATGTGGTTGCGCATGAAGTGGGACACCACGTGCAAAACCTGCTCGGTCTTACCGATCAGGTTGACGAGCAGCGGGGCCGCGTTTCCAAAGAACAATACAATGCCCTGAGCGTTCGTCTTGAATTGCAGGCGGATTATCTCGCAGGGATCTGGGCCCGCGACGTACAGGGCAAAAACCTTCTTGAACCCGGTGACCTGGAAGAAGCGCTTCGCTGTGCTCAGGCCATCGGTGACGACCGGCTTCAGATGGAAGCACGCGGGTATATTGTTCCGGAATCCTTCACCCACGGCACCAGCGAGCAACGCAAGCGCTGGTTTACCAAAGGAGTCCAGAGCGGCAGAATTGCTGATGGGGATACTTTTAATGCCAGAACCCTTTAAGGTTTAGAACATCCGGGTCTAGGTTGGGAGTGTGGAAAGGGTCAGCCCAGGCCTCCCCAACCACCCCAACTATTACCTAGGCCCGCTGGTTGGCAGTCCTTGTGATACGCTGTCCAATGTGGACACCACCACGACGATTCAGCCGATCAATGTTGTCCTTGAACAACCCTGCTTCGAAATTAAGCCAACACAAAACAGAGGTTCTATTACCCTGAACATCGAAGCAGCGTACCTGAATGCCACATTGGAACTGTATCATATCAACTGAATTGCAAGCGATTGTAAGTTATTCAATGATTTCGCACCCAGGCATATTGACCATGGCTTAACAATTTCTTCTTGATTTATTAATATGAATTCTATTGATTATCGGATATAGAATCATAACTTCCGATAGGTTTTTCATTAAACGTTGACTATCATGAAATTTTCCAGGCTGATTCTTCCCTTTCCCTTTCTCTTTCTCTTTCTAATGAAGACAGTAAATGCTCAGTGTGATTTGCCTGGAGGCTGGGATCCGGATTCAACGAATGAATATGCGGTATCGGTCAGCTCCTCCGGAATGGGCATTTTGTTAAGCAACCTGGAGGTTAGCATTTCAACACCGTTTGAAATTAATAGCTCCACCACATGGTCTAACTGTGATATAGGGGTTACAGATGGAGATGCGATCATCATCCGATCCGGGGCAACACTGGTTATCACATCGGGTACGTTAATCACGACCAAGGCCGAGTTGTGGGAAGGAATTGTGGTCGAGAACGGTGCCGTATTGGTGGTCAATGGTTCTTCTATCATCTGCCGGGCCGAAACGGCTGTTACCGTCAACATCACCTCCTACGGTGATGTAACCATCAATAATGCTTCATTTATTGAGAATTATCGGGGCATGCTGTTTGGCAGTTATACTGCCGGTCTGCATCCGGCAAGCATCGTGGGGTCTGCCTTCCTTGGTGGCTATCCAACGGCATTGCCAACCGGGGCGCCGACCACTTATGGAAGTATTGGTATTCAGGTTCTTGGGGTGAGTGATGGCGGCTCGCCAAGCACCCTGGGTCTTTCCGTTGGCAGCCCAAGTGGCACAAGGAACTTGTTTGAAAATTTGGACCGAGGTATTCTTGCCACGAACAGCACCTTGTTAGTTCGCAATTGTGAGTTTAAATCCATTTTTGATGTTAATCCGCCATTAACTGGAATTGGTATATTGGGTACAATAAATGGCCTTTCCACACCAGATATGCTCATTGGTACATCCGTCAGCGGCGCAAATGCTTTTGGTGACTGCCAGACAGGAATTCGTCTGATTGGATTTGATGAGGTGAAGATCAGCGACAACGATTTTGGATTGGCGACAGGAGATTTTGAGGCAGGCATAGAGATCTATGATAACCTCATGGAAATAGTGGTGGAATCCAATGAGATCATGAACTTTAGTGGTGTGGGCATTTACCTGGAGGACAATGCACCATCCACGATTAACATCCGGGAAAATGTTCTGTCCAGCACGGAATCCGGCTGCACCATTACCGGGGTAGAAATCGTTGAACCAACGGCGACCGGGAGCGTTAGCTATGCCGTTAGGGACAACATCATAGACTCTGTGCAAATGGGCATTCGAGCCACAAACACCGAAGACATTGAAATCAGCGACAACCAGATCACGTTTACCCAGCCGTCAGGATGCTCGGGTGGTTTGGCTTTTGGGATCCGCGTAGAAGGGGCCACGAATGGTTTGATGGAAGGCAACACGGTGAGCGGGTTGTGTTCGTCCTGCACCAATCCGGAGATCATCGGCCTGGCTGCGCGCAATTCTCCAGGGGTATTGTTTGCCGACAACATCGCAGCGCTGTGCGGTTACGGCTTTTTAGTAGCTGACGATTGCCTGGAGGGCAATGCGGTATGCAACACCATCACCAATTGCAACAAAGGCTTTGGTTTCCAGAGTGTTGCTATAGGAGAGGAGTTTGGTCCGGTAGAGTATGTCAGCTCACCGGGTGATCCGAGCGACAATGCCTGGTTCCCGGCGACTACGGCGAATCGCACGCATACCTTTGTTGTCACGGATGGGGGTCTTATGAGTTGGTTTTATAGGGGAGCGGGTAGTACGCCTCCTGCAGGAACGGAACATGATGCATCTATAAACAACTCCGCAGCTAGCACTTCATTTGTTGTAATCCCTTCCGACGTTCCTAACACAACCATTGACCTCTGTGGCCAGACCATGCGCAGTTCCGGTTCCTCGGTAAGCCAGTTTGCTCATGCTTCGATACCTGCCTCCATTCTGGCGGTACTTCAGCAGGATTCTGCGGCCAATAGTGTTTCGGATCAGTCCTACACGTTTTTACAAACAGCAAAACTCCGCGGCCTAACAGATCCCGTTGTGGTGTATCTACTGACCAAGACGAACATCGATGCTTTGGATGCGGTAGAGCAATACATACGCGAGAAGGATTGGGTTGGGGCAGCAAACTTGTTGGCTTCCCTTAGCCCCATCAATGACCAGGAACAGGTGCAGATAGATGTTCTGGCTATTCTTCTTGAAGGTAAGCAAAACCAAGCGGGAGCATTCAACGGAAGTGCGCCCAGGGTTGTATCGTACATCGAGTCCTCGCAAATTGCCGAGTTGCAGGCCATAGCCAATCTGGACGCATCCGGACGAAGGGTTCCTGTATTGATGGCGCAGGCTATCCTTGGTCAGAGCAATTGGTCAGTAGAATCTTTTGAGGAGAGGCTATCTGCTCCGCAGACCTCTACTCTAGAGAGATTGGACGTATATCCCAACCCCACTTCAGGAGTCTTTACCGTCCAAGCTTCCGAAGCAATTGATCTTTTGCAAGTCTTTAATGCATTTGGCCAGTTGATCCTGCAAGAATCAAATCAGGGCACAGGTAACCTGCAGCAAATCTTGCTCAGAAATGCAGAGCCTGGAATATACTGGATAAAAGCCCGCATAGCCTCAACAGGGCATACGCTGACTTCGGTTCTGGTTCTGGTTGCTAACTAATTTTATAATTTATAGCGTAAGCAGGAGGTCCTTTACCTCCCGCTTACGCTATTTAATGCCACGTCATGAAAGCTCTGCTGATCGTAAGTGCGTTGTTTGCAATTCAATGGGTTCAAGGTCAAGACATGCGGGATCATTGGATATTGGGTGATTCAATGCATTTGCAGTTTACGGATTCTGGTTTGGTTTACCTTGGCCAAGTCCCTTTTAGATCCCGAGAGTCTCTTTGTTCTATATCAAATGAAAACGGTGAATTGCAGTTGTACGCAAATGAGGGACGCATTTACGATCATACAAGTCAGATTATCCCAGGAGGCGATTCTATGAATGAAAATCCAGCCATATATACCTCGGCAACACAAGGTGCTGTGATTATTCCTTTTGATGGTAAATATTATGCTATTAATAGGATTGAATTAGGCAGTCCAAATGGTGGCCTTTCATATTCTGTAGTGGAGTATGATTCGATACTTGATAGCTATAATGTGCTCGATTCCCTCCGGAAGATAATTTTACAGCCACAACTTTTTGCTGAACAATTGCAAATCGTAAAACATGGTAATGGAATAGATTGGTGGATTATAGGCCGAAAACTGAGTAACTCTAATATACCAAGGAGCAACTCTTTTGTATTGTATCTGCTTTCATCATCCGGTATTGAGTTAATCCATAATGAAGTTATTGGTCTTGAATCCTCTACAAATGGTGAGTTAGCAGCAAGCCCAGATGGGAAATTACTTGCCCTAGCTTCATTTTCGCTCGGGCGTCTTCAGTTGTACGATTTCGATAGGTGTTCTGGAATAATTAGTAATGCAAGAGTGATTGTTGATGACTCGTCCTCAACTTATTATGGATGTGCTTTTTCTTCTAATAGTTCAAAGTTATACGTAGCAAAGTACAACAGAGAGGTATTGGAACAAGTAGATCTTAGCAGTGAACCCTATATGATTAGCACTATATTCTCGGCAAACTATGGCTTAAGCAATACTGCCGGACAATTGGAATTGGGACCAAATGGGAAAATATATTGGATTCAAGATGTGCAAGGATCGATATTTGATTCTCTTCCTGCCATGTATTTGGGTGTCATTAATAATCCAAATGCATTTGGTTTAAGCTGTAATTATGATCCTCTCGGGTTGTATTTTGGGGGTAGGGTCAATCGGTTTAGCCCAGGCCTCCCCAACCACCCCAACTATTACCTAGGCCCGCTGGTTGGCAGTCCCTGCGACACGTTGTCGAATATGGATACCACCACCGACATCCAGGACCCAAGCACGGTTCACGCTGTACCGTGTTTTGAACTGAGATCGGATAATACCGGAAGCAGAATAACTATCGAATTAAATCCGGAACACCTGAACACAACATTGGATATTTTCCACAGTTCAGGTATGCACTCGTATTCGCAAAGCCTGACCAATAGTATTACTGAACTTAACACCGCAATCTGGCCGCCCGGGGTCTATGTGGTCAGGTTGGGCACAATCGCAGCAAACTGTCCTGCGCAGAAATTTGTCGTGCTGCATTAGTTAGGACGGTGAACAGCTATTCGGTTTCTACTTTTTCCAAAGAGAATACTTCACCTTCAAGCGCCAATTCCGTTTTGGGAAACACTTCCCGGGCTTCTGCAAGCAAGCTGTCCAGTGTTTCGTAGCGGGAGGAGAAATGGCCGATGAGCAATTTTCCAACACCGGCATCACGGGCTACTAACGCAGCCTGTTGGGCGGTACTGTGAAAACGGGCTTCTGCCCGGTGGGCATCAGCTTCGGCATAGGTGGCTTCGTGGTAGAGAAGATCAACCCCGGCGACAATTTCTGATAAACCGGGTAGGTAGGCAGTGTCCGTGCAATACGCATAAGAGCGGGGTTTCCACGGGGCAAGGGTAACCTCGGCATTGCGCACGGGGTGTCCGGCATCATCCTGAACATCGTCACCGCGGCGCAGGCGCTCCATATCCGCATGAGCGATGCCCAGTGATCGGGCTTTTTCTCCGTCAATTCTCCGACCAGATGCCAATTCCCGGATCAGGAATCCTGTTGTTGGAGTAGGACCGTGATTAAGGGGAATGGATAAAATTTCGAGTTCCTCATCGGCCAGCAGCGTGTGGACGCCGTCTGGCCGTGTATAGACAATTTTCAGCGGATAACTCAGGCTGCCCTTCGTGTAACGCATTTGTAAGTCCAGAATCGGCATCAATTCTTCTGGTGCAAAAACGGTCAGGGGCCGAACACGGTTGAGCAGGTGGAAACTGTTGAGCAGGCCAACCAGCCCAAAGTAATGATCGCCGTGAAGATGACTGATCAGGACGGCCTCGAGTTTGCTGAACCGGATACCCAGGTCGGCCAGGCGCATTTGAGTGCCTTCGCCACAATCCAGCAGAATAAGGCGATTTCCGGCCTGTAAAACCTGGGCGGAAGGGTGCCTGCCATAAGCCGGCAGGGCGGAATTACTGCCCAGTATGGTGATGTTAAACGGCATGGTATGATGCCGGCGTTCGCTGGGCAGGTTCAGGCTTCTTCCTCTCCATTCACACCTTCAATTTCCCGCTGGACTTCTTCCATCAGGATAAAATCGTTGGCTTCTTCTTCGGAGCCGGCAATGTTGAGGATTTCATCCAACTGGGAAATCTTAATCAGTTTCATCACCGCATCCTGAACGCCGGTCAGCACAAACGTGCCACGGGCATTTTTGCACAAACGGTTTCCGATCAGGATGGCACCCAGGCCCGAAGAATCCACAAAACTGACCGAGGAAAGGTCAATGATCATATTGCGGAAGCCTTCATTGCTCAGCACCACAAACTCGGTTTTCAGGTTTGGGGCATTGGCAGTATCAAGGCGCGTTTCCTGCAATTCGAAAATGAGGTATCGCTCGCGCTTGTCAACAGTAAATTTCATAAAGATTCAGTTTCATGGGGGGAAACAAAGGTCAAACAAAAGCCAAAGATCGGAATGTTAATAAAAATGTTCGGTTACAAATGGGCGATGGCTTCCTCCTCCGTGGCCGCCAGGTTCAGAATCTGGTCAAGCTGGGAGATCTGGATCAGTTTCATGACGGCGGGTCGGGCATGGCAGACCACCAGCTTGCCCCCGGCATCCTTGCATTGGCGGTTGGCCAAAAGAATGGCGCTGAGGCCGGAGGAATCAACGAAACTGACCGAATCCAGGTTCAGGACCATGTTCCGGAAGCCCTCATTGGCCAGTATGGCCATTTCGCCCTTCATCTCCGGGGCTACAAGCGTATCCAGTTTGGGTTCCTGAAGGCGGAAAATGATGTATTGGTCCTTTTTGTCAGCGCTAAACTTCATGTTGTTGAGGGATTGGGGCAAGTATATGGGTTTTTTAAAAAATATAAGGTGCCGGTTTCAACAAAATGGAAACACTTCCGTAACCAATAGGCAGGGTTGATTTGCCATTATGGGAAACTGTAATGCCATCCGGGTTGTTTAGGTGGGTAAGTGCGGTTGAATTATGGGTTCAAATCCTGTTATTTTACCCGTGCTGTTGTTAACTTGAACAATCCTGCCAATTTCGCATGAATGCCGGTTGGCGCAATCTTTGAGGACCTAAACCCATGGACGCAAAATTCTCACCTAAAGTCAAGGAAGTTATCAGCTTCAGCCGCGAAGAGGCTTTGCGTCTGGGTCATGACTACATCGGTACCGAGCACCTGCTGCTGGGCCTGATCCGCGAGGGCGAAGGGCTGGCCATCAAAGTATTGCGTTCGCTTGAGGTGGATATCCTCAACCTGCGCAAATCGTTGGAGGAAGCCATCCGAGACAAAGCTTCGCGCCAGCATTTCAATTCCGGCAGCCTGCCGTTGACCCGCCAGGCGGAGAAAGTGCTCAAAATCACGGTGCTTGAAGCCAAAGTGCTCAAGGCTGATCTGATTGGCACCGAGCATCTCTTGTTGTCCATTCTCAAGAACAAGGATAACGTGGCCACACAGATACTCAACCAGTTCGATATTGATTATGAAATTTTTAAACAGGAACTCGACTACGTGAAAAGCAATATCACCGACGAACTGTCCAATGATCAGGGGGACGAAGAGCCTTTTGAAGAGGACGAAGAAAAAGGGAAATCCTATACCCAACGCAAATCCGGTGCAGTCAAGAGCAAGACGCCCGTGCTGGACAATTTTGGGCGCGACATTACCAAATTGGCCGAGGAAGGCAATCTCGACCCCATTGTAGGCCGGGAAACCGAAATCGAGCGGGTATCGCAGATCTTGAGCCGCCGAAAGAAAAACAACCCGATCCTGATCGGCGAGCCCGGTGTTGGCAAAACGGCCATTGTAGAGGGTCTGGCCCTTCGAATTGTGCAGCGCAAGGTCAGCCGTGTGCTCTTTGACAAACGGCTGGTGATGCTTGACCTTGCCGCTCTTGTGGCCGGTACCAAATACCGCGGACAGTTTGAAGAGCGGATGAAGGCCATCATGAACGAGCTGGAGAAGAACCGCGACGTTATTCTGTTCATTGACGAAATCCACACTATTGTCGGTGCAGGCGGTGCAACCGGTTCGCTCGATGCTTCCAATATTTTCAAGCCGGCGCTGGCCCGCGGTGAACTGCAATGCATAGGCGCTTCCACGCTTGACGAATACCGCCAGTATATTGAAAAAGACGGTGCGCTAGACCGCCGCTTCCAAAAAGTGCTGATTGACCCGCCGAGCGCGGATGAGACCATCATCATTTTGACCAATATCAAGGCCAAATACGAAGACTACCACAACGTCAACTATTCGGAAGAAGCCATTAAAGCCTGTGTCAAGCTGAGCAACCGCTACATCAGCGATCGCTTTTTGCCGGACAAAGCCATTGACGTCCTCGATGAAGTCGGAGCCCGTGTTCACCTCAAGAACATTCATGTTCCGGAGGAAATCGTGCAGCTCGAGGCCAAAATTGAGGTCATCAAAGAGGAGAAGAACAAAGTGGTGAAAAGCCAGAAGTACGAAGAAGCCGCCCGCCTCCGGGATACGGAGAAGCGCCTCCTCGAAGAGCTGGACAACGCCAAACTTTCGTGGGAAGAACAGGTCAAAACGCAGAAGTATCCCGTTGGCGAAGACGATATCGCCGAAGTGGTGGCTATGATGACCGGCATTCCCACCAAGCGAATTGCCCAAAGCGAAGGGCATCGCCTGGTCAACATGAAAGATGAGCTCACCCGCGGCGTTATCGGCCAAAGTGAAGCCATCGAGAAAATCACCAAGGCCATCCAGCGCAACCGCGTGGG